>DATENM010000027.1 GCA_035275065.1 Blastocatellia bacterium | reverse complement strand
ACGTTGCCCGGCCAGTCGTAGTTGTCGAGCAGCTCCATGGCCTCGCCGCTGATCCGCATGGCGCGGCCGCCGCTGGTGCGCGCCAGGAAGTGCTCGGCCAGCGACGCGATGTCTTCCGGCCGCTCGCGCAACGGCGGCAGGGGGATGGTGAAGTTGTTGATGCGGAACAGCAGGTCGCTGCGGAACTTGCCCTCGGCAACGTACCGGTCGAGGTCGCGGTTGGTCGCGGCGATGAAGCGCACGTCCACGCTGACCTTCTTGGTGCCGCCGACGCGGAAGAAGGTCTGCGTTTCGAGCACGCGCAGCAGCTTGGCCTGCAAGGTCAGGTTCATCTCGCCGATCTCATCAAGGAAGAGCGTGCCGCCGTGCGCCAGCTCCAGCAGCCCCAGCTTGCGCTGCCGCGCGCCGGTGAACGCGCCTGATTCGTAGCCGAACAGCTCGGACTCCAGCAGCGTCTCCTGTATGGCGGCGCAGCTGATGTCGATGAACGGCCCGTTGTGGCGCGGCGAAAAGGTGTGCACCGTGTTGGCGACGATCTCTTTGCCCGTGCCCGACTCGCCCGTCACCAGCACGAAGGCGTTCGACGCCGCCACCTTGCGCACCACGGACATGATGTCGATCATCTTCTCGCTCTTGACGATGATGTCGGGCGCTTTCTCTTTGTAGGTGAGGCGCGATTGCAGGATGAGGTTCTCGCGGCGCAACTGGCGCTTCTCGTAAGCCTTGTTGATGATGGCCTCGAGCTCGCGGATGTGGCAGGGCTTGGTCAGGTAGTCGTAAGCGCCCAGCTTCATGGCTTGCAGCGCCGTCTCGACCGTGGCGTGGCCGGTCATCATCAAGACCTCGGGCGGCTGCTCCTGCTGGCGCAGCTCGCGCAGGACTTCGAGGCCGCTGCGTCCCGGCATCATGATGTCGAGAAGCGCCACGTCGAACTCGGCGTCGCGCGCGGCGCGCAACGCGGCTTCGGCGTCGTGCACCAGCGTGACCTGATGCCCGAAGCGCTCCATCTCTCTTTGCAGCACCATGCTGAGGTTCTTCTCGTCCTCGGCAATTAACAGTCGGATACTCTGGTTTGCGCTCACAGCATTGCCTCCATTACAAGCGTTTCGTCCTGCGCGCCCTGCCTCGAGCGGTCGGCGTCGGCGTACTGATGAATCGGCAGTAACACGCGGAAAGTTGTGCCCTGGCCTTCTGTCGAAGTGACTTCAATACGGCCGCCGTGCTCGCTGACGATGCCGTAGCAGACCGACAGGCCCAGGCCCGTTCCCCGGCCCAGGGGCTTGGTGGTAAAGAAGGGGTCGAAGATCTTTTGCAGGTGCGCGGCGGGAATGCCGCTGCCGGTGTCTGTGAATTCGACGGCGACCGTCGCCGTCGGCTCGTCGGCGCTCCAGTGCGTGCGGATAGTCAGGGTGCCGTCGCCATCCATCGCGTCGAAGGCGTTGGAGATCAGGGCGATGTAGACCTGTTTCATCTGCCCTTCGTTGACCAGCACGGGCGTCAGCGATTGATCGAGCTCGCGGACGACCTTCATCTTGCCGAGCTTCGGGTGATGCTTAACCAGCAACAGCGTCTGCTCGATGATCTGGTTGACGTCGGCGATGTTCTTTTCGGCCTGCCGCTGGTGCGAGAATTCGAGCAGACTGTTGGTGATCGCTTTGCAGCGGAAGGCTTCGTCGCGGATGATTTGCAGATATTCGCTGAAGTCATCGTGGACGGCGGGTTCGGTGATGTCTTCAACGCGCGCCGTCAAGGCTTCAGCGCAAGCGGCAATCGTCGCCAGCGGGTTGTTGATCTCGTGAACGACGCCGGCGGCGAGTCGGCCAATCGAGGCCAGCTTTTCAGCATGGATGACCGCCTCGTTCATCTTTTTCTGTTCGGTGATGTCTTCGCCGACCGTGATGATGTGCGAAACTTCGGCGTTGTCGACGCGCATCGGCACTTTCGAAATCTTCCAGACCTTGCGCTCGCCCTCGAACCAGGACTCCTGCTCGAAGCTGGTAATTCCGCCGGTACGGAAGACGGCGGTAAACTCATCTTCGAGAACGCGGCGCGGCTGGCGCGACAGGACGCGGAAGACGTTCTTGCCAAGCACCTCATCGCGCGAGATGCCGCTGTCGCCAAGCTCGCGGTTGCGGTTCCAGGCGACAATCCGCATATCGCGGTCCACGACGTAAAGCGAGACCGGCAGCGAATCGATGATCTTTTCGGTGAAGCGCTTCTGCTCTTCGGCCTCGCGGGTTCGCTCGGAGACTTCGACGGCAAGGTTGATCGAGGTGTCTTTGGTGCGGCGGTAGAGCTCTGTGTTGCGGATGGCAAGGCTCAACTGCTGGGCCACGGCCACCAGTAGGCGCTGGTCGTCGCCGTTGATGGGACGCGCGGCGGAGCTGGCACAGATCAGCAGGCCGAGGAGCTGATCGTCGAACATGAGCGGTACGCTCATTTCGACAGAGATTTTCGGATCGCGCAGGAAGCGCTCGACGACGCGCACCTCGACGGCGGGCTGTCCGCCGCCATCGGCGTTGTCGAAGTAGCGCTCGACGCGCGCTTCGTCATACCAGTCCTGGCGGTTCTGCTTGTCGCTCTGCGAGCGCGCGTAGATGGCCGAGGCGAACTTCGAATTGGCTGCCGAAGACTTGACGATAACCGCGCAGGCGTCGCAGTCGAGGCTCTTGCCGACGGTGAAGACGGCGTAGCCCATCAGCTCGTCCATCTCCAGCGAAGTCATCAGGTTGTTGCCGAGATTATAGACGAACGATAGCTGCGCGGCGCTCTTCTTGGTTTCGACATAAAGCCGCGCATTTTCAAGCGCCACACTGATCTGATTGCAGACCGTCGCTAACAGCTCGGCGCTCTGTTTGGCAAAACTGCTCTGGCTTTTGGAGAGCAGAAAGATGGCGCCCAGCGGGTTGCCTTTAACGCGGATGGCGCCGCACATCATGGCCTGGACGTCTGAAAGAATCTCGCCCGCCAACCCCTTGCGCGCCGAGCCCGGCAGCGGTTCAAGCACCAGCGGCGTGCCATTCATCAAAGGCGAGGTGCGCGCATGCAGCTCCAATAGACCCATGCGAACCTCGTCGCTCACCTCAAAGCCGGCGGCGGCAGCGATGCTGACGGCAGGCGAATGGTCATTGCGCAGGTAGACGATGCCTGCGTCAAGCCGCATGTGTTTGATCAAGACGGCGAGGGTGTCGCGCAAGAGCTGGTCAGGGTCGAGCGAGGCGGCGAGCACGGACGACACCGCGTTTAAGATGTTTAACTGTTGGAAGCGCTCAAGGCGCTCGCGCTCCATCTGCCAGGCGCGGACGTGAAAGCCGACGCGGCTGAGAAACTCCGCCCGCTGGTAAGGTCTGTGCAGGTAGTCTGTGACGCCGCTGTGCAAAGCGGCGATCTTATCCTGCGGGCGCAAGCTCTTAGAGATGATCAGGATAGGCAATTCGGCAGGGGTCTTGGTGACGCGCACCTGCTCGCAGAAGGCAAGGGCCGCGTGCGCCCAATCGGCTCTCTTCAAGCTTTCGCCGGAATCGTCGGCGGAAGGCCCGAAGGCTGCGCCAATCAGCCGCGGCGCCGAAGGCTCCAGAATCACCAGGGCGACGTCGTTGAGGCTAACTTCGCGGTGGGCAGCATCGAACGAATCAATGGCGCGGGCCGCATAGCCCGAGGCCGCCAGCAGGCGTTCGAGCGCGCGCACCGACTTCGATTCATCACCAAGAATTAGGATGCAACCGGATAACCCAGATGGGCAGGGCATAAGCTAGCCTGCTTTCGAAGCGGGGCGGCGGTAGGCATATAGGGGCTTTGCGAAGCGTCGATAAGACGCCGTCACTTTAAGTCAAAATGAATGAAGTGTCAATAATAAAGTCGAAATGCTTGCGGCTTTTTTTGCAAATTGACCGATGAATGGGACAAGAAAGAAGTGAAAAGTAATGAGTGATGAGTAGGAAGATGGCGGGCCGGACGCTTCGCTCTGCCGACTCATCACTTTCCACTCCTCACTTTTCCCCAAGTTGCTGGCGGGCGAGTTGCGCCTCGTTGCTGCGCGGGTGCCATTTAATGATGGCCTGGAACTCGGCGCGCGCCGCCTCCGTCTGGCCCTGATCCATTAATGCCATGCCTTTCTTCAAGCGCGCCGCCGGCACCTTGTCGCCCTTCGAGAAGAGGTTGATCACCTTGTCGAATTCGGCGATGGCCTCGCCGAGCTGTTTTTTGGCGTAAAAGGCTTCGCCGATCCAGTACTGAGCGTTATCGGCCATCTCGCTGGTCGGATAGGTCTCGACATACTGGCGGAATTCACTAATGGCGAGGTCGTAATTGCCACGCGAGTAATCGCCATAGGCGGCGGCGAAAAGCTGGTCGGGGTTGCCCGGCGTGATCTGCGTCATGGTCGGCAGCTTCGGCAGGTTTTCGACCAGCCGCTTCAATTCGGCCATCTGCTCGGAGAGCCGCTCGATGCGCTGGTTGGTGGCGCTCAACTGTTCGCCGAGCGAGTTAGTTTGATTGATGGCCGAAACGCTGCCTTCGGCGACGCGGCTTTGCGCCTGGCGGATGGCGTTGACGTTATCAACGATCTGGTTGATCAGCGCATTCATCTGTCCGCCGCTGCGATCCATCGAAGCCTGCATGTCGCGCACCTGGCGTCCGAGCACGACGACCTCGTTCTTCAACTCATCAAGCGCCAGCTTGATCTGCGCGTCGCGATCTTTCTGGTCGCCGCTCGGTGCGGCAGTAGCCGGCACCGTCATCGCCGCGAGCAGTATGACGATTGCAATCCTTGATACCATAAATGCCTCTGAAAATCAGTGTGGCGCGAGCCGTTCGCTTGCGCCACGGGTAGCGCCGGAAGAGAGGCAGGCGACGCCCGCCCCTATACGAATGACAATCCCTTTGCTAAGGGTTGCGCGGCGGGGTGCCGCCGCTGACGTAAATGAAATCATCGCGGCGGTCATGCGCCCAAGACGGCACGCTTGAAGGCGAGCCTTCGCTTCCACCCGAGGCGCGTTCTTCGCCGTAGCTGACGGTCTGAATGCGCGAGGCATCAACGCCGAGCGACACGAGGAATTCCTTGGCCGCCTGGGCGCGCCGCTCGCCGAGGCCGATGTTGTATTCTTCAGTGCCGCGCGGGTCGCAGTTGCCTTCGATGCGGAAGGCGACCGAGCGGAAAGGGCTCTGGGTCAGCCACGCCGCCGCGCGCCGCAAGCGGTCTTGCGATTCGGGCTTGATGTCCGCCGAATCATAGTCGAAGAAGATCGCCTGCACCTGCTGGCCGAAGAGCGTGGCGATGGCCGGGCTGGTGTTGACCGGATTGGTGCGCGGACGCGAATCCGAAGGCGGCTCTTCGGTGACGGTCAGCCGTGCGGACGCCGTATCGGTGCCGCCTACGCCGGTTGCCGTCGCCGTGTAGGTCGTAGATTGCGAGGGGCTGACGACGCGCGAGCCTGTGCTTGGCACCGTCCCGAGCTCGCTGATGGCGACGCGGTCGGCGTTGTTCGAATTCCAGTGCAGCGTCGTGCTCTGACCGCGCGTGATGGCGTCCTGGTCGAGCGAGATGCGCACGGTCGGCGCCGCCGGACGGGCCGAGACCTCGACGACTTTGCTATCGCGGGCTTCCTTGCTGCCGCGCTTGGCGACGGCGGTGAAGGTCGTCGTGTTGTCGGGCGTGTAGACTTTCGAGCCGACCTTGTCGACCTGTTGGCCGTTGAGGGTCACCTGCTTGGCGTCTTTCGATTGCCAGGTGACGCGAACGTCTTCGCCCTGTTGCAAGCGGTCGCGTGAGACCTGTACCTGCACCTTCGGCTTCGCGCAGCCGACAACCAGCGCCAGAATGACTGCAATGAGTGTAACCGTGAGGATTCGTGAAATCCTGAGTGCCATGTCAAGACTCCTTTCTTTTCCGAGTGATAAGTAACAAGTGACGAGTGACAAGGGGACACGCCCGTTCGTCGTGCCGCTGTTGTCGCCCGTTGTCTTTATCTTGTCACTTGTCACTCGTCACTTGTCACTTACTTTGCCCAGGTAGGCAGGCGGCCACCGCCGTGGCTCACCTGCCGCTGATTGCTGCCGTCAACGTGCATCTGCCAAACTTCCCAGCGACCTGTGCGGTTCGACTGATAAGCCAGGTGGCGACTGTCGGGCGCCCAGGTGGGGCTTTCGTTGCGGCCTTGCGAGGTCAGTTGCAAAAGTTGCCCCGATGCGACATCCGCAATGAATATCTGAAAGCTGCCGGCGCCGCCGTAGGTGAAAGCGATGTAGCGGCCATCGGGCGACCACGACGGCGAATCGGCATGGCCGCCGCGAGAAATCAGCGGGCGCTGATTGGCGCCGCTGGCGTCCATGACGTAGACCTGCGGCGAGCCGCCGCGGCTGGAAATGTAAGCGATCTCGCGCCCGGTCTTGGGGTTCCAGCGCGGCGAGATGTTGATGCCTTTAGCCGTGCGCGTCAAGCGCCGCGGGTTCGAGCCATCGAGGTTTGAAACGTAAATCTCCATCGAGCCGTCGTTGCTGATGGCCGAGCTGAAAGCGAGTTGGCCGTTCGGCGAGATGGCCGGCGATGTGGTCGTCGCGTTGAAGTGCGTGCCGCCGACCAGGCCGCCGTCCGCCGTCCGCACGACGATGTTGGGCACGCCGCTCTTATAACTGACATAGGCGAGATAGCGCCCGTCGGGTGAGAATTGCGGGAAGCGCAATATCGGGCCGTCGGTCGCGACGGTGCGGGCATTGAAGCCGTCGTAATCCGCGGCGCGGATCGCCTCGCCGCCGACGTAGGCAAGCTTCGAGGTGGCGATGCCGTCGCGGCCCGTGAGCAGCTTGACGATCTCGTCGGCAAATTCGTGGGCGATGCGGCGCACGTCGCCGCTGTGGCGCGAAGCGATGAGCTGTTGCCGTGTCTTGACGTCGTAGAGATAACAATCGGCGGACAGGCCACCGGCGCTCTGTAGATTGCCGAAGGCGACATAATCGGCTTTTGTCGGATCAGCCGACCACTCTTCAAACTTGAGCGAGGCCGGGTCGGGCACCAGCGACTTCGGGTTGAGGCTCTTGCCGACGATGCCGGCGACGGCGGCGAAGTCCAGGTCGTTCTTGAGGACTTCGTTAAAGGTCGCCGCCGCGGCCTCTGTGCCGGCAGCGCGGGCGACGAAGTCTGCGAGCGCCAGGTTCGGGCCATTGCCCGGTGTGACGATGATGTTGCCGAGTTGATTGCGCAGCGTCTCCTGCTGCGGCGGGACTTCCTGCTGGCCATAGCTCGAAGTGGTCGCGAGCAGTGTGAGCGCGAGCAGGATGGCGATGGCGATGGGGGGTCGAGTTTGCATAATCAGAGAACCGGTGCGCTCGGCGGCGCGCCTACAGCATATCATTTCGGGTAACGGAAAATAAGATTGACTTCAAAAGTGCCGGCCTCGGGCTTGAACCAAGAGGGCACAGGCGGCAGCGGGTCGGAGGCAATGATCGCACGCTCGGCGGCGTAATTGACCTGCCCCATCTGCGCCCGCTGGCGAATGCTCGACGGATTGACGCGGCCATTCACGACGTCGAGAATGCGGCCATCGCGGCTGATGCGAATAGAAATGATGACGGTTTGCACGGCTGGCGCATCGGCCTGCGGCGGGTTGTAATTGCGGCTGAAGATGGCTTGAATGCGCCCCCCGTATTCAGTGCCTCCCGACAGACCTGCGCCGCTGCCGCTGCCCGAGCCGATGGCGACGCCGCCCCTCATTGTCGGCGTCGGCGTGCCATAGGTTCGACCGACCTGCGGCGTCGTCGGATCGGTCTTGCCGCGCTCTTCTTTGCCGGTAAAGATGCGCTCCGTCTGATTGACCACAGGCTTGTCGGTCTTCAGCGATTTGGGATCGAGCGGTTCTTTGTCCGTGCGCGGGACGACGTCTTCGGTTTCCTCGTCGCGCGGCTTGTGCTCGACGTTGGCGTTGTTGACGGCGTTGTCGCGGTCGCCGATTTGCGAGATGGGTTGAGGCTTGGCGAATCCGAGAATCGCCGAAGGGTCGCTGACGCCGACATCAATCGCGCCGCCGCCGCCTTCGCCGCCCTCGCCCGGCCCGGCGGCGACGATTTCGGTGGTCATCCAGCGCGAAGTGGCAAGCAAGAGCGCGATTATGATGGCACCGTGCAGGGCAAGGGAGATGGCGACGCCGAGGCGCGGCGTCATGCCGTTTTCCGATTCAATGCGTTGTCGTCTCGCGCTCACTTCTTCTTCACCGTCGGCTCTGTGACCAGACTCACTTCGGCGCCGGCTTGTTTGGCGAGGTCCAGGACGTAAGCGACGATGCGATAGGCGGTGTCGCCATCGGCGCGGACATAGACTTTGCGCTCGCCGGCCTCGCCGAGCTTTTCCGTGAGAAGCGCCGGCAGGTCGTTGACGTTGACTTGCTTGGCTTCGCTTTGGGTGCTGAGGTAGATGTTGCCGTCTTTATCAATGCTGACGACGACCGATTTGAGCTTCGGCTGTTCGGCGCGGCTCTCGCGGGTTTTCGGCAGGTTGACGTCGATGCCGGTTTGCAGAATCGGCGCGGTGACCATGAAGATCACCAACAGCACGAGCATCACGTCAACCAGGGGCGTGACGTTAATCTCGGAGAGCGATGTCTGCGTGCGTCCTCGATTGTCAGTAAAAGCCATTCTGCTCTGATCGTCTGCTGCCTTACAGCTTCGCTTTAGCGTAATGGCGCTCGACCAGGTTCAGCAGTTCCAGCGAGAAGCGGTCGAGCGTCGCCGTCAGGGTTTTGACGCGGTTGAGAAACTGATTGTAAAAGATCGCCGCCGGCACCGCCGCGGCAATGCCGGCGGCAGTCGCGATCAGCGCTTCGGCGATGCCCGGAGCGACGGCCTGTATCGAAGAGCCCGCCGCCGTGCTGAGTCCCTGAAACGCGATGATGATGCCGACGACCGTGCCGAACAGTCCGATGAACGGCGAGGCGTTTGCGGTTGTCGCCAGCCAGCTTAAACTGCGTTCCATGCGGCTAACCTGGGCGATGGTCTCCGATTGCAGCACACGGCTCAGCGCATCGAGGCTGCGCACCTGGCCGCCGGCCTCGTCCAACTGGCCGGTAATCTCGTCGTAACCGGCAAGGAAGACGCGGGCGATGGGGCTTTCGTTTTTCTCGGCTTCGCCATAAAGGTCCGAAAGTTTAGCGCCGCCACGAAAGCGCGACAGAAAACTCCCTGTCGCCTGCTCGGCGCGCCGCAACCACAGCCATTTGGTGATGATGATTGCCCAGGAATAGACCGAGAAAATCACGAGGAGGATAAGGACCGCTTTGGCGATGGGGCTGGCGCGCAGGAGCAACTCAACCAGAGAACTGCGGGGCGTCGGCGCGGATTGCAGCAACGAAAAGAGAAATCCTCCCGGTATCGTCAATGCTCGTTCTCCTTGTAATCAACTGCCATATCATTCTAGTGCGCGGCTCTCGCGAGTGTCAAACTTCAGCCCTTTGGTGATTGGCGTTAATCGTTCGCTTGACGAACGCGCCACGGTCAATGATAGTGATTCGCCGTGGGCCAATCGAACCGCCAACGCAGATTGCCGCGCCCGCTGTCGCTGGTCACGGGCCTGACCTACCTCTTCCTCTACGCGCCCATCCTCGTCCTCGTCGGGCTCTCTTTCAACAGCTCGCGCTTCAGCACCGTCTGGCGCGGCTTCACCTGGAAGTGGTATCAGCTCGCCTGGCAGGACGCCGGGCTGATCGCGGCGCTGCGAATGAGCCTGATTGTTGGGCTAATAACGACGCTGCTGGCAACAATCATCGGCAGCGCGGCGGCGCTCGCCCTGGCGCGTTACCGCGTGCGCTTGCGGCGCGCCACAGAGGCGCTGGCCGTGCTGCCGGTAATCATCCCCGAAATTGTCATTGGCTTTTCGACCGCCGCGCTGTTCGGGGCAATCGGTTGGGCGTTCGGCGTCAGCACGATTGTGGCGGCGCACGTCGCGTTTTCAATCTCGTACGTGATCTTCATTGTGCGGGCGCGCGCCGCGGGATTGGATGCGACGCTCGAAGAAGCGGCGATGGACCTGGGTGCGACGCCCTGGCAAACCTTTACGAAGGTCACATTGCCGCTGTTGCTGCCGGCCATCGTATCAGCCGCACTGTTGGTCTTCACGCTCTCGCTTGATGATTTTGTGATCACCAGTTTCGTCGCAGGGCCGGGGGCAGCGACCTTGCCGCTGAAGATTTATTCGATGGTCAAGACCGGCGTGACGCCGGAGATCAATGCCATCTCAACTGTCTTACTGGCGGTGACGGTCTTGCTGGTAGTGATTTCCGACCGGCTGGCGGCGGGCCGAAAAACGCGCTGGACGGTGGCCTCTGGCGCCGTCGCGGCGCTGTTGCTGGTCGTCTTCGCGCTCGGCGGTCAGGGTCACAATGCCAGGGGCGGCGAGCTGAACATCTACATCTGGTCGAACTACCTGCCCGACAATGTGATTGCCGAGTTTGAGCGTCGCTATGATGCGAAGATCAACGTCGAGCTTTACGATTCCAACGAGGCGCTGCTCGCCAAGCTGCAATCGGGCGGCGCGACTTTCGACATTGTCGTGCCGAGCGATTACATGGTGACGATTCTGAAAGGGCAGGGCTTGATCGAAGAGATTGATCGGGACCCGCTGACCAACTTTTCAAACCTCGACCCGCAGTTTGTTGGCCTGGCTTATGACCCGGCGAATCAATTCTCCATCCCTTATATGTGGGGGACGACCGGGATCGCCTATCGGAAGGATAAAGTCGCCGGGCCGATAGAGAGCTGGTCGGCGCTATGGGACGCGGGTTACAAAGACCGGCTAGCGATGCTCGATGACGTCCGCGAAACCTTCGGCGCGGCTTTGAAGTCAATGGGGAAATCGCTCAACGACACAGAGCCGCAAGACCTCGCCGCGGCGGCGGATTTGCTGATCCGGCAGAAGCCATTGTTGAAAGCCTATGACAGCGGCGGCTTCGATCAACTGCTGTTGTCGGGCGACGTGTGGGTCGCGCAAGCCTACAGCGGGCAGATCGCCAAGGCGATGGCCGAAAATAGTAACATCGGCTACGTCATTCCCAAGGAAGGCTGCACGATGTTTGTGGACAATCTCTGCATACCGCGCGCCGCAAAGAACCGGGCGCTGGCGGCCGCCTTTATCAACTTCGTGATGGAGGCGAAGACGGCAGCCGACATTGCAAACGGGACGGGGTACTCATCGCCGAACCTGGCGGCACGGGCTTACATTCGGCCCGAGCTATTAACGAATGAAGCGGCCTACCCGCCGCGCGAGTCTCTTGGGCGCTGTGAATTGATCCAGGAAATCGGCGCGGCCATAACAACTTTTGACCGCTACTGGACGGAGATCAAATCAAGGTGAATCGAGCGAATCGCACCCACAGCAAGTACCGGCAGGGGGTTGCGCGGCGATCAACCTCCGTCTGATAACGTCGGCTGTATTGCTGCGGGTCCTCTGATTCTTGCTGCTGATTCTTGATGATTCTTGTTGAGACTGGTAGTTAAACGTAGTTAAACCGCGACGAGTAGTTAAACTGCCGGGCCAGGGTGGCGGCAGTCAGGTCGCGCAGCCAGGTCGCGCAGCCGGCGCGGCTTGGTTGAAGCCTAATTGCGGAGTTTCGACATCAGGTCGTCATCTTTTTCAAGACGGCGCAGCGGCGTTGAGCGCTCGCGGTTGATGCGCCCTGTGCCCTGGCGCAACAAGGCTTCGTCGAGCGTGCCGGTCGGCAGGGGAGGAAGGGGTGAGTTGCGCTCGGCGAGTTTTAACTCGGCAGCCGCCTCCAGGCTGACGGGTCGCGTGTTTGCCGGCGCGGCCACCCCGTTGCGGTTGGCTTCCTGGGGCAAGCGCTGACTCGATTTTGGAGGCGCAAGCCCGGCAGACCCCGAGGCCGCGCTGAGGTTGCCGGTCGCGCGTGGCTGTAGGTTGGGGTCGAGGAGTTTCTGACCGACTTTCGCGTCAATGATGCTGCCGACGCTGCGGAAGAGCTTGATGATGCCGGCCAGCGCAAAAATCAGGGCCAGCGCCATCAGGTAGTTATTCAGTGGCAGGCCGACCGTCTTGTTGAGGATGTAGGGCAGCAGGGCGGCAACCAGTAAGGCCGTGCCGACAGAGATGCCGTGAATGCCTTCGCTGACCTGCTTGCGGGCGCGCTTGAATTCGCGGTCGCGCAGCGGATCGGTAACCATGACCTCGCCGTTGAGCGCCTGCGTCACGACGTTGAGATTCATTCCGCAGGTCTTGCAGAATTTTGCCCCTTCAACAGCTTGAGTCGCGCAAGTCGGGCAGTACATGAGTTCTCTGTCTCCGGTGATTCGTCTGCGGGGGCCGCAGGCGGACGACCGGCTCGCGCCGTCGCCAAATAGTCGTAGTGGTTAAATCAGGACAACGGAAGTGGGTAATCGGACCATAGCGATCACCGACTTCGGCAGGGGGCAACAGGGGCGAGTATAGCATAGATGGTTGACGGTCTCTATAGTTCATCGCTACACTCAAATGCAAAATCTTAAGGGCACA
Source organism: Blastocatellia bacterium (assembly GCA_035275065.1). Taxonomy (NCBI): domain Bacteria; kingdom Pseudomonadati; phylum Acidobacteriota; class Blastocatellia; species Blastocatellia bacterium. The sequence continues at coordinate 69,010 of DATENM010000027.1, read as the reverse complement.
AGTTGGAGGTTTCTTTGCTGAAGCGGAAGTTTGCAGTTGTGGGGTCGTTGGTTCTCAGTCTGTTCGTATCCGGCTCATTGCGAGCCGCAGAGAAGCCTTCAGGGCAGGGGAGTCAGCCCGCGCAGTCATCGCCATTCGTCCTCCCGATTGCCAAACGGGATTCCTTGCTCAACGGGCTTCAATTGATCGTTATTGAGCAGCCCGGCAGCGGCAGTGTGACCTTGCGCATGCGAATTAACAGCGGCGGCCTGTTCGATCTGGCCGGAAAGGCCGGGCTCGCAGACATTACGGCGGGAATGTTGCTGCGCGGCGGCGGCGGCCTGGCGGCGAAAAACGTCAGCGAGACGGTCGAGCAGCTCGGCCTCACCGTCAGGGTGACGGTCGGCTGGGATAACACGGATATTGTAATCAGCGGCCCGCCCAATGACCTCGACGGCATGTTCGACCTGTTAAGTCGCTTGCTGGTCGCGCCGGCGTTCGATCAAAAAGAGCTTGATGCCTTGAAGGCTCAGCGTGTCAATGCGGTCAAGGAGGAAGCGGCTGATCGAAACGAATGGCTGCGGCGCAAGGCGCTCGAAGCGGTTTATGGCAGCCACCCGTATGGGCGACCGCTTGCCGGCACCGCCGAGTCGCTGGCGCAGATCGGGCGGGCTGACCTGCTCAACTTCTACTCGCGCTTTTACATCGCCAACAACGCCCAGCTGCTGGTCGAAGGCGATGCCGCCGCCGAACAGGTGACGCGGCTGGCGCGCGCACGTCTTGGGGCCTGGAAGAAGGGCGATGTGGTGCCGCCGAATTTTCGCCGCTCGGAAGCGGCGGGCGCGAATCGCGTCCTGCTGGCTGATCGCCCGGAAGCCGCCGAAGGCCATGCGTTAATGACATTGACGGGCGTATCGCGCCGCGCCGCGGATTACTTCGCCGCGATGATGGCGGTTGACATCTTCAATCAGCTTCTGGCGCAGGCCAACCTCGGCGCCACGGCGAAGGCAGAGGCCCGCGTGCTCGCAGGGCCGCTGATCGTCGAAGTCAATGGGCCTGCCGACAAGCTGATTGAAAACGTTAAAAGCGTGACCCAACTGATGGCGCGCCTGCAAGCGGCGCCGCCGTCGCTCGAACAGGTTGAGGCGGCGAAGTCTCGAATGATCGCGGCGATGGGCGAGCGCCTGCGCAACAACGCCGCGCTCGGTGACGTCATTCTCGACATCGAAAGCTACGGGCTGGGGCGCGACTATCTACTGCGTTACGCCGAGAGGGTTAATGCGGTGACGGCGGCTGACATCCAGGCGGCGGCGCGCGAATACCTCAAGCCAGCCGGTCTGGTCGTCGCCATCAGTGGCCCTGCGGCGCGCCTCGAGGCCGATGCGAAGCAACTCGGCACGGTGACGTTGCTGCGTTGACCTTGCAGGAGGCGATCTCTGTTGTCATTTGTCATCGGCAGAGGATGGCGAATGGCCGATGACAAATGACTCCATCTCAACCTTCCAAACCAGAGGCGTCGGGCAAGGCGGCGCGTGTCCGACAGATGTTCGCAGAGATTGCGCCGCGCTACGATCTCCTCAATCACGCGCTCTCGCTGAATATCGATAAACGCTGGCGGCGGTCCGTGGTCAGGCGTGTGGCCGACCGCTTAGAGGGCCCGCGGTCGGTAGCCCTCGACCTCTGTTGTGGCACGGGTGACCTGGCGCTAGAGCTCGGGCGACTGGCGGAGACCTGCGGGGTTGATTTCTGCCACCCGATGTTGCGGATCAGTCTGCGAAAGGTGAAATCATCGGCGCGAACCGTTTCGATCATCGAAGCCGATGCGCTAAATGTGCCGTTTGCCGATGCGTCTTTCGATGTGGTGACAATCGGCTTCGGCCTGAGGAATCTGGAGAGCGTCGAAGGCGGCTTGCAAGAAATCTTCCGCCTGCTCAAACCGGGCGGGCGGGCGGCGGTCTTAGAATGCTCGCGGCCTGTGGTGCCAGTCTTCCGACAGCTCTTCCAATTCTACTTCTTGAAAATTCTGCCGCGCATCGGCAACGCCGTCAGCGGCTCGTCATTCGCCTATCAATACCTTCCGGAATCGGTGCAGCAATTTCCCGATCAGCAGCGGCTGGCGGCGATGATGCGTGCGGTTGGTTTTTCGGGCGTCAACTATTACAATCTTTTTGGTGGCGTTGCCGCGGTTCATCTGGGCGACAAACCCTAGCTCGATTTTAGATTTTCATAGCTTGGCGCTACGCGCCGGCGATTTTGGATTTTAGATTGGCAGAATAGAGCCGGTCATTTATCTGAATATTCCTTAATCCAAAATCGCCGGCGCGTAGCGCCAAGCTATGAAAATCTAAAATCCAAAATCTAAAAATGGCCAACGATGCAATCCGCTTTTTCCTCTCGCGCTTTGGGCTGACCGTCGGGCAGATCGAAGGCCTGCTGGCAACGGCGTTGGCGCGTGGCGGCGATTACGCCGATCTTTATTTCGAATACCGCGTCAATAACAGTGTGGCGCTCGAAGAGCGCATCATCAAATCAACCGCCCGATCTGTCGCTCAGGGTGTCGGCGTGCGTGTCATCGCAGGCGAGAAGACCGGCTATGCCTATACGGCGGAGATTGCCTTTGACACGATAGGCCAGGCGGCGCTGACGGCGAGCTTCATCGCCCGCGGCACGGGGACGAATGAACAGATTGGCGTCAACGCGACGCCGATGGCGCGCGACCTCTACGACGTGCAGGCGCCGCTCTCTTCAGTCGAGCTGGGCCGCAAGATCGAGCTGCTGAGGCAGGCCGATGAAGCGGCGCGGGCTTTTGACCGGCGCATTCGCGAGGTGCAGGTTGGCGTCCACGACGAGATGAAGTACGTGATGATCGCGACCTCCGACGGGCGGCTCGTGGGTGACGTGCAGCCGCTGGCGCGCATGGGGATGACTTGCATTGCCGACGACGATGGCAACCGGCAGGCGGGGCGCGGCGGCGGCGGCGGGCGCGTCGGCATCGAATTCTTCGAAGGCGCGTTGACGCCTCAGGCGATGGCGCAGACGGTCGCGGCGCAGGCGATCATCCAGCTCGAAGCGGTGCCGGCCCCCGCGGGAACGATGGAAGTGGTGCTGGGGCCGGGCTGGCCGGGGATTCTGCTGCATGAAGCCGTCGGCCACGGGCTGGAATCGGATTTCAACCGCAAAGGCTCTTCGGCATTCACCGGCAGGCTGGGCGAGCGCGTCGCTTCGGAATTATGCACGGTGGTTGATGACGGCACGCTTCCGGGGCGGCGCGGCTCGCTCAACGTTGATGATGAGGGCCAGCCGACCGAGCGCACGGTGTTGATCGAAGACGGCATTCTGCGCGGCTATCTGAGCGACCACTTGAATGCCGAATTGATGGGCAATGCGGCAACCGGGAACGGGCGGCGACAGAGCTATAAGCACATCCCTCTGCCGCGAATGACCAACACCTTCATGCTGGCGGGCGACAGCGACCCGCGAGAGATTATCCGCTCAGTGAGGCGCGGGTTATACGCCGTGCAATTCGGCGGCGGCCAGGTTGATATCACCAACGGCGAGTTTGCTTTTTCTGCCTCGGAGGCTTACCTGATTGAAGACGGCAAGGTGACGGCGCCTGTGCGCGGCGCGACGCTCAGGGGGAATGGTCCGGAAGCGCTCAAGCAGGTCACGGCGGTTGGCAATGACCTGGAGCTCGACCTCGGCGTCGGCATATGCGGCAAGGAAGGCCAGATGATTCCAGTTGGCGTTGGCCTGCCGACGATCAAGATCAGTGAGATGACGGTCGGCGGCACACGCGCATAGATGCCCGCCGACGGCCGGCAAGCGGCTCTGGCTACAAAGATGCGATTCGAGTTGATGAAAGAGGCGGCGCAGGAGCTGGCCGAAGAAGCGGTCAGGCGCGGCGCCAGCGCCGCCGAAGTGGTGATGAGTCGCCGCAAAGAGTTTGCGGTCAGTGTTCGCCTCGGCGAAGTCGAAAAGATCAAGGAATCAGTAGATCATGGCCTGGGCCTGAGAGTCCTCATCGCTGGACAGCAGGCTTCGGTGTCTTGCTCGGATTTTTCCAGAGAAGCCGTGTTGGGGCTGCTCGATGAAGCCATCGAGCTGGCGCGGGCGGCGTCCGTGGACGAGAGCGCGGGATTGCCTGAAGCCGGCGATTTTGCGCGCCAATGGCCCGACCTGGATATCTACGATGAAGCGGTCGAGCAATTAACCACCGAAGAGAAGATCGAGATGGCGCTTGCGGCCGAGCGCGCGGCGCAAGCCTCTAGCGAGCGCATCGTCAACTTCGACGGCGGCGGCCTGGAGACGGCGCGCAGCACGGTGGTGCTGGCCAATTCGCTCGGTTTTGCGGGCGAATACGAGGGGACGTTGATCAGCCTGTCGACGGTGCCGGTGGCGGTTGACGACCAGGGGCGAATGCAGAGGGATTACTGGTACGACGCGCGGCGGCGGCTCAAAGACATGGCCGAGCCCGAAGCGATTGGCCGCGTCGCCGCGCAGCGGACCTTACGCAAATTGAATGGCCGCAGCGTACCGACGCAGAGGGTGCCTGTGGTCTTCGACCCCAGCATGGCGGCGAGCCTGCTGGGGAGTATTTTCGAGGCGGTTTCAGGCGAATCGATCTTCCGCCGGGCGAGCTTTCTGGCCGGCCAGCTCGGCGAAGAGGTGGCCAGCCCGCAATTGACGGTCGTTGATGATGGAAGAATGAAGGGCGGGCTCGGCTCAAGACCCTTCGATGGCGAGGGGCTGCCGACGCGGCGCACGGCGTTGATCCGACAGGGGCGATTGGAGTCTTACTTACTGAACAGCTATACGGCGCGTAAGCTGGGGCTGCAATCAACCGGCAATGCGGCAAGGGGACTGGTCGGGGCGCCAACGGTGGATGCCGGCAACCTCTATGTCGAAGCCGGCGCCCACAGCCCCGCGGAGATCATTAAGTCGGTTGGCCGCGGGTTCTACCTGACAGAGATGATCGGCCATGGCGTCAACATCGTCACCGGCGATTATTCACGTTCGGCGGGCGGATTGTGGATCGAAGACGGCGAGCTGACTTTCGCGGTCCAGGGGGTGACGGTCGCGGGCAATCTTAAAGAGATGCTACGCGGCATCGAGATGATCGGTAACGACCTGGACTTTCGCGGCAGTGTCGCCGCGCCGACGCTGTTAATTGACCGGATGACGATCAGCGCCTGATTGCAGGCCAGCGGCGACCGTTGGGAGAAGGATGACATGTTTGAGCAACCGGCCGGAAAGGTCGAGAAAGATCGTTCGCGAATGATCATGCTGATGAGCGGCATCGCGGTCCTCGCCGTGATCGCGCTGGTCGTCATCGTGACCTCGATGAGCAAGAAGCAAGCGCCGCTGGAATTCGCCCGCGCGGGAACGCCGGAATTCGATTCCTACATCGGTTCGGTAAAAGTGAGCGGCATTGAGAAGCGCAAGGGCGAGCGGCTGAACGTCTTTTATGGGCGATTCATCTTTACGTTAGAAAACGCCGGCAATCGAACGATAAATGGGCTACAGATGCGTATGGCGGCGATAGATATGAACGCGCAGGTCGTCAAAGAAAAGCTCATCACGGTCATCCCGACGCTGCGCGAGCCGCTCGGCCCGGGGCAATCGGCGCGGCTTGACCTTTCCTTTGAACCTATCCCCAACCCCGACGAGCTTCAAGACATGACCATAGAGGTCTATAGTCTGAAGACCCAATGAGGCGAGAATCCGCCGCGGGCGGCAGTCGCGCAGAGCGCCGCCGCTTCAAATAACTGGCCGAATCGGCTGATCCCCGAGACTTATTATTGCGCCTTGCGGAGCGTCACTCCGGGCGGCGGCGTGAAGTGAAAATCGCTTTCGGGGGCGACGACATTCTCGCGGATATTCGAGAGGGTGAAGTCCATGCGTGCGCCATTGCGCTCGAAGATCACCATGCGGCGGACGGCGAGCGAAGCGGGCGAGACCTCGACCAAGAGCTGCTTGAATTCATCGGGGGCGCGTTTCGGGACGAGCCGCAGCACGAGGTTGCCGGCATCAACGGGGTGTTCATTGGCGGCCAGCTCGATGCGCTGAAAGTCACGCCGCAGGTTGCCGCGTCCGAGGAGAAAGAGGAAGGGAATCTGCGGGTCGGCTGAGGCTTTGACGGAGGTCACCGTCGCCTGCTTCTCGCCTTGGACATAAAAGTAGATTTGTTTGCCGTCTGAAAGAAAGAGTTTCCTCTCAGGCTGCGTATACTCCCACCGCGCGCGCGCCGGTCGTTTGAGAACAAGGTGACCGGACTCTTGAAGGGCGCGCCCGTCGGCGCCGAAATAGGCCTGTGTGAAATCCGCCGCGAGTCCCTGCATGCGCGAGTATTTGCTTTGCAACCCTTCTATTAAGGCGGAGAGATTCGGTGCCGTTTGCCTGCTCAACAAGGGCGGCGCAGCGGTAGCCAGGGGGCCCAGTGTTGCTAGCATGGCATACAAGCCAATTCTCATGACCGCGGCTGCAACAGACCACCGTCTGATAACGTTTCCGAATTGTTTGTTTCTTCTCCTGCTTATGCTTTCGGAGTTTGATCCCAATCCCATGTTCGAGCGGCAATTGTTGGAGCAGCGATTTTGTTTCTTTCGCTTTGATAATTGCTCTGACAATGTATGGTTTGACAATCGCATAAGGCGGGTGGCGGTCATCCGGCAAAGATGTCTTCAAGCGTCCGCCGTTTGGGGTTGATTGAAAGGAGGTGGCCGCCGTGTTGATGAATCAGCGCCAGAGTGCCTTCGACGTCGGCCTCATCACGGATGATGAGCTGGACGCCGTTGGGTGTTGGGCTGAGCGATAAAAGGGAGGCGATTGATTTCGCGGGCGCTTCGAATGTCGCAGAGTCTATGCCTATGGCGACGAGCTCAAGCGCGGTGTCGTCCTGCGTGGTGAGTTCTGCAACGGTGCCGCAGCGCAGCAATTTGCCGGCAGTCATGATGGCTGCCCGGTCGCAGAGCATTTCGACGTCAGAGAGGATGTGTGACGAGAAGAAGATCGTCTTGTTCTGGCGACGGAGCTCAAGTAAGAGGTCGCGGATCTCACGCCTGCCGATGGGATCGAGGCCCGACATCGGCTCATCCATAAAAATAACTTCGGGGTCATTGACCAGGGATTGGGCGATGCCAATTCGTTGGAGCATCCCCTTTGAGTATTTGCGCAGCTGGCGGTCTGCGCGGTCTTTATCAAGGCGGACCTGTTCGAGCAACTCGCTTGCGCGCTCATGCGCCGCAGTTTTTCCGAGTCCGAAAAGCGCCCCGGTGTATTCAAGCAGCTCGCGCCCCGAAAGGTAATCGTAGAAGTAAGGATTCTCGGGCAGGTAGCCGAGGCGCGCGCGCGTGGCGACGTCATCGATGGGGTGGCCAAGGATGTGCGCCGTCCCCTTCGTCGGGTAGATCAAGCGCATCAGCAGCTTGAGGGTTGTGGTCTTGCCGGCGCCGTTAGGGCCGAGGAAGCCGAATATCTCGCCGCGGCAAACCGACAACGTCAGGTTGTCGAGGGCGCGGACGCGCCGCTTTTTAAAGAGCCCGACTTCGTAATCCTTGGTGAGTCCGGCGATTTCGATCACCGTTTCGCAGGCAGATTCTGGGGCGGTCATTTCTCTCTTCTTTCGAGGCATTTGCCGGCGGCGCGCAGGAAGGCGTCGCGCAGTTCGGGATTGCTGATGCGGTCGGCGTCGGCGCGCAGCGGCAGTGCGGCTTTTTCGGGAGCAATAAAATGGAAGCTGTCGGCTGTCGTCTCGACAGTGCGTATGCTGTCCGGGTTAATGACGAATTCGATGGCCGTGATGACCGGCGCGCCGAGCAGGGAATTGAGACGAAATAGCGCCTGCCCCTTGATGCGGTCGAGTTGCGTGCGCCAGGTGTAATCGGTGACGGCGACGATCAACGTCTTGCGCTCAATACGCAGCGGCTCCGTGACTTTTCTGACCTGGCTACCGACGACCGCCGTCCAGGCGGCAAAGGCGGCCTGCTGTCGCGCTTCCGCTGAGTCGCCGACCTGGCGCAGCATCCGCGGCAGCAGTTTTAGCAAGCTGGTCATCATTGCAGTTGCCGGTTATCAGTTATCGGCTGCCGTTTGTCAGTTGCCAGCAATTGGTATGATTGATACTGGCAACTGACAAACGGCAACTAGTGTTTAATCTTTGGCCAGTAGGTGGCGAAATTAAAGTCCGGGCTGTTGGCCTGCGTGTGACACTGAACGCAGCCGGCCGGCGTCTGCATAAAGCCAAAGCCCTTGGCGGGCGAGGCCGTGTGCGCGCGGCCGGGCCCATGACAGGCTTCGCATTGCACGTTGGCGAGCTGCGGTGTCGAGATCAGCGACTGGAAGCCTCCGTTGTTGAAGCCGACGACATGACAGCGCACACACTCATTATCAAACTGCTGGCTCTTGCGCTCTAAGGTCGCCATGGCGTGGGCGTGGCCAGTCTTCTCCCACGTGGCGTACTGCGCGGCATGACAGGCCATACAAGTCGAAGCGCCGACGTAAGGTGACTCTTGCGACGTGGGCGCGGGCGGCGGCTGCGGCGCCGCGTTCATGCTGGTTTTCTGCGCGTTGGTGAAATCATTATGCGCGGTCGAAACGATCTCTGCGGCCTGCGGGTCGTCCGGCAGGTCGGCGTCGAGCGCGACGTAGCGGTTGAGTTGGTTTTCGACGCTGCCGTCACTGCGGACGTAATAACGCAGCTCGCCGAGGTATTTGGTCTGGTTGTAAGCGTAGGCGAGCGTGGCGCGACCAAAGTGGTCAGGCTCGTTCATCAGGCTGAGCTGGCGCGCGACAATCATGGTATCGATATCCGGGTTCTCGCTTGCGAGGCGCTGTGCCATGTCTTGTGTCATGTAGGCGAGAACGACAACGAGGTCGGCTTTCTGCTTGGCTTCGGGGATGACACGTTTGGCGGTTTCAAATACGTCTTTGATGCGGTAGCCGGCGTACAGCGATTCGGCCTGGTTAGGGCCGGTCGGCTTGCCCTCTGTGAGGCCGACGAAGGCGATGCGGAGTTTCTTGTCCGCGGCGCCACGTTTGAGCGTCACCTCGCGAATCAGGTACGGCTGCGGTGCCAGGTGGGCATCGTCTGCCGGCTCAACATTGGCCGAGACTAGCCGGCGGATGAAGGGAAATTCTTCCTGCCGCTTGTCGAAACCGTCTTTCTTGAAAAGCTCGGCGATATAGGGAAGGTCATTAAAACTGATGTTGGCGACGTCCTGATGGAAGTCCGCGTAGCCCTTGACTACCCATTGGTTTTTTGTCATAACCTCAGCGGGCAAGTGGTCGCCGGCAAAGCGGTCATCTGTAAAGAGATTGCCCGCGTCGGCGAAGAGAGTCGGAACTTCCATATTTGATCTGTGCAGGAAGGCTTTGATATAGCTGACACGCCGTGCCAGTCCACCCATAGGGTGGCTCGGTCAGCCACAGGTTTCCAGGCTGCCGTGGATATCGCTGCCGTAGAGAATCGCCAGCGCATAACCGTCATCTTCGCCGAGACGTTCCTTGATTTTCGGTGTGTTGATATCAAAAGACAGCGGGGCTGTCATGTCGACACCGGCGGGCTCAGCGCCGGAACAGCCAAATTGTAGCGCCGCCAGCGCGGCGACGAATACGAGGGTTGCCAAAAGCAATGCCTTACGACGCAAGATAAACCTCCAACGCTTGAAGAGTGGCCCTTGAAGATCGGCGCCGACCATATCTGCGGGGCGTCGAGAGCGAGCGCCAACCGCGCGAACGAATTATAATGTCCGACAAAGAATCGCCCATCATCCTGGCGTCTTCGTCGCCGCGCCGTGCCGACCTGCTACGCACCGTAGGGGTCGACTTCGAGGTGGCACCGAGTCCTGTTCAAGAGCGGCCTCATGCCGGTGAGGCGCCTGCTGATTATATCACACGGCTGGCGCGCGCTAAAGTGATCGGCATTGCGCGGCAGCGTGAGCGCGGCCTGGTGATCGGCGCGGATACCATCGTGGTGCTGGACGGCAAAATCCTCGGTAAGCCGGCTGATGAAGCCGAGGCGACGCGCATGCTGAGGAGTCTGGCGGGGCGCTGGCACGCGGTGATGACCGGCGTGGCGCTTTATGAAGTGGCGAGTAAGCAAGAGGTAGCCGATTATGACAAGACGCTGGTGCGCTTCTGCCAGTTGAGTGAGCAGGAGATTGCCTGGTACGTGAAAAGCGGCGAGCCAATGGATAAGGCCGGTGCCTATGGAATTCAGGGGCTGGCCGCTCTGTTTGTCGAGGAGGTGGCCGGCAACTATTTTAATGTCGTAGGTTTGCCGCTACCACTGGTCTATCGCCTGGCGCGCCGCCTCGGTTACTCTTTCATCTGATCGCCCTGCGATCACGTGTGTCTGATAACGATTTTCGTGATATTGGTCTTAATATCTGATCTGAATATCTGAATCACTGCTCTATATCTGATTTGAATATCTGAATCATCGCTCTGCTTCTAATTGGTTTGTTGGCAGTCTAATAATGGTTTGTTGACAGTCTAAATGGCCCCCGGTAGAATCTTTGGAGAGGGAAGTAAGAATCGTCTCTACTCACTTTAACCGTTTAAGTAATAGGGAGTTATGGCTTCAAGTAAACCAGATGTCGGGTCGGAATCCTCTGCTATCGCAACGGTGGCCTCTGATGCTGCAAAGCAGATTGCGCCTTCCGCTTCCGCTGTAGTCAAGAGCGAGTCAGTTATTGACTCGATATTAAAGTTACTCAGCTCTGTGCGCTTTGGCTTGGTGATGCTGGGGATGCTATTGACCTGCTGCATGATCGGCATGCTGATTATGCAGGTGAGTGTTGAGGGATTTCAGAAGTATTATACGGCTTTGAGCCCGGCAAAACGGCTGATGTATGGCAGGCTTGGCCTTTTCGACATTTATCATGCCTGGTATTTTTCCTTATTGTTGGCGATCACTGGCCTTAATATTATTCTTGCCTCGATTGATCGTTTTCCGACAGCTTGGCAATACATTTCAAAACCGAAACTGACTGCCTCGCCTAAATTTATTCGCGCGCAGATGTTCACAGCCGAAATGGATTACTCAGGCGAGGGCGAGCAACTGGCCGATGAGTTAAGGAAGAGCTGGCGGCGCGCACGTTTCAGAGTCAAGGTTACACGGGAAGCAGGGAGGACGACGGTTTTTGCCCAGCGTCGTGTGTGGAATCGCCTTGGAGCCTATGCAGTGCATGTTGCATTGTTAACCATTTTTACAGGGGGGTTCCTGACAAATCGCTATGGTGTTGGTGGCAGTATGGAGATTGAGCCGGGTAGAGTTTCGGATAGATTTACGACATTGCAGTCGACGCTTGATGGGCCGCGCGCAGGAACGATGACCCTGCCTTTTAAGATTGAGTGCATTGATCTACAGCAGAAGCTGATCAGACCAGAGGGCGGGCTGGATCAGCAGAATACGATAGACTGGTTGAGCTATATTCGGATAGCGGATGCAGGAACGCAGAAGGATATACTGGTCCATCTGAATAACGTGGGTGACTATCGCGGTTATAGATTCTTCCAATCACAGTTCTCGCCGGTAGGGAATGCTCGGGAGATAACTGTCGCCTTTCAGCCCGCGGATGGTGGCAGCGAAATTGTAGCGACGCTTGGGCGCAAGGGAAGCGGCGCGCCGCAGGTCACGGATGTGCCGGGAATCGGTAAGGTGAGTTATGTGGGTTTTTACCCGGATTTCGATGTTTCTGGCAGTGACTTCATTACGAGAACCGGCGAGTATAACCGGCCCGTTGCAGAGCTCGATATTCTGGGGGCTGACGGTCAGCACCGGACGGTCCTTGCGCTCGGAGTGCAAGCCGCGAGCGATTTTTTGGGGGAAGCCGACCGGCGTGCAAAGGACGGTGGCGTCAATCAATTACTCTATAACGGCTACAAGGTTTTGCTGAAGAGTTTTGATAAGGTCTCTGGCGCCCATACGCTAACGATTCAATACGACCCGGGGCGTACGCCTGTCTATATTGGATTCGGGCTGCTGCTATTGGCATTATGTAGTGTCTTCTTCTTCTCGCACCAGCGTCTCTGGGCGGTATTTGAGCCATCCTCGGGTCACGGTACCGGTGGCAAGCTGTTTATTGGCGGGAATGTGAATCGCAATCGGCAGGGCTTCGAAGAACCCTTTCTGCGAATGGTAGGGCTTGCCAGACAGAAGACGGTTGGAGAATCATCTACGGCGGATTAAGGGAAGGCGAGCGAGCGACGACGATGAGCCCGGGAGGCCAAGATGACTGGAAAGCTTGATATAGTCATTACGTCTGATAATATATATTATGTATCTCCTGGCCTGATCTAATCCTACTCAACAGATATCATTCTACTCGATGGATAATCCTACTCGAATTCTACTCAAAAGCACTGATCCCGGTGATGTGCTGTCCGAGCACGAGAATATGCACTTCATTCGTGCCTTCATAAGTATAGACCGATTCCAGGTTACACATATGCCGCATAATCGGGTATTCGCCGACAATTCCATTTGCTCCTAACACTGAACGGGCCGTCCGCGCACACTCGAGCGCCATGGCTACATTATTCATCTTAGCCATAGAGACATGCGCGGGCCTCAGAGTCCCTGCATCTTTCATCCTGCCAATCTGCATACAGAGTAATTGAGCTTTACATATTTCCGTATACATCTTTGCCAGCTTCTCCTGAGTCAACTGGAAGCCAGCAATCGGTTTTGAGAACTGCACACGCTCCTTAGCATACTGCACAGCAACTTCAAAGCAGTCTCTGGCCGCACCAAGTACTCCCCAAGCAATCCCATAGCGTGCCTGCGTCAAGCACATCAAAGGAGCCTTGAGGCCCAAGGCATCCGGCAATACGCGATTCTCAGGGATCAAGCAATCCTCAAATGATAGCTCTGAGGTAATCGAGGCTCGCAAGCTTAATTTATGATGCGTCTCTTTAGCTGAAAATCCCCCCGCGCCTTTTTCGACGATAAACCCCCTGATCGTTCCGTCTTCGGTCTTCGCCCAGACAATAGCGAGATCGGCAATATTGCCATTCGTAATCCATGCCTTAGAGCCATTAAGGAGCCATCCATCCGCAACCTGCTTTGCTCTGGTTGCCATCCCGGCGGGGTTCGACCCGAAGTTGGGTTCCGTCAAGCCAAAGCAGCCGATCAGTTTGCCTTCTGCCATTGCTGGCAGGAATTCGCGGCGCTGTGATTCCGATCCGAATGCATAAATCGGATACATGCAGAGCGCGCCCTGAACTGATGCAAAGCTGCGGATTCCTGAATCGCCGGCTTCTAATTCCTGCATGATTAAGCCATAAGCGACATTATTCATGCCAGCGCAGCCATAATCACCCGGAAGGTTGGCGCCCAGAACTCCAAGTTGTCCAAGTTTTGGTATGAGATCACGCGGAAACTCTCCCCGCTCGAAACAATCTGCAATAACCGGTTTGATCTCAGCCTGAACAAACTCGCGGATCGACTGCATTGCGAGCCGCTCTTCATCTGACAATTGATCTTCAAGTCCAAAAAAGTCAGTTAACTTCGCTGCCATAGCTCCCCTTCCCTAATCTCTCTTTAGAGCTTATGAGCCTACCTTACTTCTGCAAAATGCTTAATGATCTCCGCATGAATGGCCACGGCAATCTCCTGAGGAGAGCTTGAGCCAATTTCCAACCCGATAGGTGCCTTTACCTTATCTAAAAAGGATTGACTGATCCCTGCGTGTTTTAGCCGCTGAAATACTCCGGCGACCCTGCGCCGGCTACCAATCATGCCGACATACGCGGCACCAAGCTTTGCCACTTGCCTAAGAATAGCCTCATCACATTGGTGCCCGCGAGTGACAATAACAATTGCCAGGTTTTCCTGAGACTCAATCGAATCGCCAATATCCTCAAAGTCAACCACACGGGTCCGGATTCCCCAGTCAGACAACTGATCTCGCACTAAGAACTCTTGCCGGTCATCAAGCAGAGTTACATCCAAGCCTAGCATCGCTCCTATCAAAGCCACGCTTCGCCCCACATGCCCGGCTCCAAAAACAACTAGTCTACGCCGCTCTACAACCCGCTCCGCTACAAGCTTAATTTTGGAATTCGACAAATCCTCTGCGGCGATCTCTGCCGATAATACTTGAGAGCTGGAACCCCAAAAATCCCTTAATTGATTCTTTAAGGCCAGTGGCAATTTTAGATCATCGATATCAGCATCAGATGTTATTACTACTTCTGAGAACCGAGTGCGCTCATCTTCTTGATCAACGCTTTTCGGATTCAACCCACCAGGCCACCCGATGACACGAACCAGCAACTCTTTTCGCATTTGCGTAATTCTTTAAATCAGTTGTTATCAGACGCTCGTGCCGCTAATCTCTCTTTAAGAAGGGCACGGCTTATCCATTATAGAATCGTGCGATAGTCGATACCACGTACGCCTGATCGTCCTCAGTCAATTCTGGGTAGATAGGAATGGCCAGCGCCTCATCCGCGGCTTTCTCTGCCTCGATAAAGTCGCCCTTCGCATACCCCAAATCCGCAAAGCAGGTTTGCAGATGCATCGGCACCGGATAGTAAATCTCCGTTCCAACACCGCAACCGTTCAAATAAGCACGCAGATCATCTCGCTTTTCAACTCTGATGACATATTGGTTGAACACATGATGCTGGCCGGCTCCGACGCTTGGCACTGTAACCTGGCCATTCTCCCGCAGCCCTGCTTCGTCAAACAGATCATCATACCGCCGGGCATTCGCTTGCCGCGCCGCTGCCCAATCATCGAGATAGCGGAATTTAACCCGTAAAATCGCGGCCTGGAGCGAGTCGAGTCGGCTATTGACTCCGACGCGATCATGGTAATACTTGCGTTTCGCTCCGTGCGCTCGCAACATGCGCAACTCCTCAGCAACCTCACTGCGATTCGTCGTCAGCATGCCGCCATCGCCAGCACCGCCGAGGTTCTTAGATGGGTAGAAGCTGAAGGCCGCAACATCCCCAAGACTCCCAGCCCTCCGGCCATAATATTCGGCGCCGATTGCCTGCGCGGCATCCTCAATTATTGCGGCACCCGTGCGGCGCGCCACCTGCTCGACCGATTCCATTTCCACACACTGGCCGAAGAGATGCACAGGCATTATGGCTTTCGTTCGGGCCGTCACCGCAGAAGCAAGCGTGGCAACGTTCATGTTGAAAGATTGCGGATCGATATCGACAAATACCGGCTTTGCGCCCAACCGAATAATCGAGCCGGCAGTCGCAAAAAAGGTGAACGGCGTGGTAATCACCTCATCGCCAGGCCCCACGTCGAACGCCATGAGCGCGAGCAGCAACGCATCCGAGCCCGACGCACACCCTACCGCGTACTCGCACTGACAGTAGGCGGCGATCTCCCTTTCGAGATCCTTAACCTCAGGGCCCAGTATCAACTGCTGACTCTCCAACACGCGCTTTACGGCAGACTCTGTCTCCTCGGCGAGATTCCGGTATTGCGCCTTCAAATCAAGCATCGGAATCTTTCGCATTTCGGCTGTGCTCACGTTTTATCAGCTCCTTTGGAAGGTTAATTCAAACCACCGCGCCGACTATGCCGCGCCGCCCTGCTGGATGCGCTATCGGTGCGCCGCTTCATCTTTCCGCCGCGACACTGCCGCGTTTGCCATCAGCGGCGCCGGCGTCGAGGTAGCTCTTGATCCAGTGATACTGGCTGACATATTTACTGGTCTCGTTCCTGAAGATCGGCACGACATAGCTTTTCAGGACATAGCGCTTCTGAAGCCGCCCGCGCCGCGAACGACCGCGAACCGCGATCCGCCGGGTTATCGTCTGCGCCGGGCGGCGGCTCAAATCCGGGTTGGCCATCCATTCTTCCTGCTCCGTTGAGAGCAGTGACAGCACCCTTCCTACCCCGCCATTATAGGCCGCGGCGAGATATGGGCCAACCCGCTCCGGCCCTATTGCATAGCGCGAGCGCATTGCCCCCCAATCCGCATCACACAACAGCACCTGTGCCATGATGGCGTTCACCGGATCGCTCATCCCCGCGATAAAATCGGCCTTCAGCCCAGCCTCAGGATAGCGCTTCAATAATAAGGAATAGGTGGAAGCGATCATTTGAACCAATCCTCTCGCACCTGCCCGGCTGATCGAATACGCATAAGCTTTCTCGCCGTTGGCGGCCACCACCGTCAAGACTCGCCGCGCCAACCCTTCGGCCATATCCGCAGAACGGAATTCTCCGGGATCTATATGCTCATTGATCAGCAAGACCCGCAGCACCTCTCGCGGAATGGCGTCTGTAATTGGGCGCCCCTCAAAGGCCCGCGACCGCACCTGCCGATTCTTCAAGCGCTCATAGGCTTGATTGATAAATCCGCTCTGCACCTCGATGCCCCGCTTGATCATCTCTGAGCTATCGATCTCCTGAGAGTAGGGGGTGTAGACCGCTTCAATGACTTCAGAGTCGCCCCCGAAACGCCCGCGCTCATTCGACACAGGGTACTTGATGGCCAGAATGCGACCGCCCTGCGGGCTGAGACAAACAAATTCCGAGTTGATCCCATTCTCCCTTCTCAAAACCAGCTGATAGCCTGGGGTCAAGGTCTCGAATCCTTGATTGTCGCGCTTCAGTCCGCGCACGACATGAAACTTCCCTTGCTCATCAAGAACGGCAAGGGCTATTTCTCGCCCCGTAATGCCGATAACCGGCACCTCCTGGTAGCGACGCCGCGACACTTTGACGCGGCGAGTACCGACAATTCCCTTCTGCATGCCAACCGGCTCATTCGCGAGAAGAGCCCGCGCCTCGGACAGGCGCGCGAGGATGCCTTCTTTCGCCCCTGGAACCCCAGCGCCGCGCCTGAACCCAGAGACTCCCATGGTGCTAATAATCAACCCTAGCGCAACCAACCTGAAAAACCTTTCCATGTTGCTTCTACTCCTTACTGCTAGACAATACCGACTAGACAATACCGAACTGCTCGACAATACCGAATTGACGAAATCCAACCTGGCTGCCTCAAATCCAACCCGGGTTGCCTGCCAGCCGCACAAACTAAACCCAGCCTTACAACCTTAAGCCCGTTCAGCCTTCACTCTGACTGACTCAACTCAACCAACCCTACTCAGTCGATGCCGATGATAGATAATCTAAGAAACGTTATCAGACTCAGCTATCTGCCCGCGATTGCGTCGAGGTCGTCGCCAAAGAGTGCCGGCTCGCTCACTTATCCCATCAACCGCCGCCATTCCGCGAGACTGCCGACGCGCATCGTAAAATTCTCCTGGCGCTCGCGCCCAATCGTACTGCTTGGGCGCGTGGCGTAATTATGACCCGGGAAGAGCTCCGTGTCATCAGGCAATTTGCCAAGAACTTGGGTTAAAGAATAATACAATTGCTCGGCATTGCCGCCGGGCAGATCGACGCGCCCGCAGCCGCCAATGAATAACGTATCACCCGAAACCAGCGATGAACCCATGAGAAAACATTGACTACCCGGCGTATGCCCCGGCGTATGCAGAAACCTGAGCGACTCGCCGCCGACTTCAACCTGATCGCCCCCCGAAACTTTAATCATATCGGAATCCGACAACCCCGTGACCAGCCGTATGCCTTCAGCCTCCAACTGGTTGACATAGACCTTCACGGGGCGCAATCTCATCAACTCGGCGAGCCCATCAATATGATGCCCGAAAAGCTCGCCGCCGACATGATCGGAATGATAGTGGGTCACCAGCGCGCCTGTAAGCCGTAGCTCTTGCCGGTCAATCTCATCCAAAATGCCGCTGACATCCCAGGCCGGATCAACCACCATGCACTCGCGCGTCTGGTCGTCGCCAAGCAGATAAACGAAATTGGCCATCTGCCCGGCGATGGGATTAGTCTCTGCGAATTCCCTCCCGGCCAGCAACTGTTTAATAAAAATGCCCATCAGCGCCTTTCTCACTTCCCTGGCTCTACCGCCCGCGCCTGCCGCTTGTCAAAGCGGCATGGCTAGGGTAAAAATCTAGCCTATGAGCCGCCATCGAAGCAAAACCACAACCACCCTATTAATCGCTTTCTCCATGTTCCTGACCGTCTTCAGCGCTTGCAGCTCGAAACAAGAGAAGGCGCGCAAAGCCGTCGAAGAGAAGCTGCAAAGTCAGGGTGTCGGCATCCGTGAAATGGTCGTCGATTTCTTCCACCCGGCTGACAATATGCCCGACAAAGCCTACATCGCCGTCACCATAACCCATAACTTCGCGTCCGGTGAAGGCAATTTTCAAAAAGAGTATCTCGGCTACATTCTCAAACAGGATGGCCCAAACTGGACCGTCGAGCGAAACGCGACTTACACCAAGGATAAAGCCCGCGCCGAGACCGTCCTTGCCGGGGGCAAATAAAGTTCGAATTTAACCAAGATAGGGGCCGGCTTATTTCTTGCGCTTCTCGTAACCGCTCGTCGTCTCGCCGTACTGCGAGCGATACCAGTTTATCTCGTCGTCAAACCCCGCGCGCCCGCGCTCGAAGGGACGCGCCCCGATTCCCGTTCCGTAATAGCCGCCCGGCGGCATCGGGCCGTAGAGATCGCCGCTCGCTTCCGCGGGCCGCGACTTCTCTTTCCTGTACGGCCGCTCGTAACCGCCACCTATGCCATACCCCTTCGCGCGCGCCGACAGGTTGCGTGACGGATGCGGCTGTCGACTTGCCGCGCCGCCGCGAACTTCACGGCCGCTGCCGCCGGGCTCGCTGATGGCGTTGATGTCGCGAGCGTAGCCGCTCTTTTCCACCCACTTGCCCTCTTCGCCGTGGTTGCTGCCGAGCCGTGTCCGTTGATCTCCCGCCGTTTCTTCGCTTGCGACCGGCGGTCGATCCTTTTGGGCGTCATCTGCCATATCGATTAATCCCTCACCTAAATATTAACATACAGCCGTCGAGCTGCGGCGGTCCGTCAGCCCTCGGCGGTTCAATATATTCTATAGTGAAGGCGCCCTGACTTGCACGGTATCTTCGGAGGGATCGAAGAAATCGCTATCCTCGTCACGCAGATGGCCGCCATACCCATACTGCCGCAAGCGCCTGTACAGTGTCCGCCGATCAATGCCGAGGATTTGCGCCGTCTTGATCTGGTGATGCCCCATCTTTTCCAGAATCTTGACTATGTAGCGGCGCTCGACTTCCGCTAACGACACATTGTCCAGCGTCGCCTCTTCAACAATGTCACGCTCAGGAGAGGTGACGCTCGACGGCAGGTCATCCATCGTCAGGATGTCGCCGCTCCCCATAGTCAAGGCGTGCTCGACGGCGTTCTCCAGCTCGCGGACGTTGCCCGGCCAGGCGTGTGTCATCAACACCCGCATCGCCTCGCTGGAAAAGCGCCGCATCGGCTCGCCGTGCTGCTGCGAGAACTTTTGCAGAAAGTGACTCACCAGCAATGGAATGTCTTCCCGCCGGTCTTTCAAATCCGGCAGCCGCACGGGCACCACGCTGAGCCTGTAAAAAAGGTCCTGGCGGAATTCGCCGCGCTTGACCGCTTCTTCAAGGTCGAGGTTGCTGGCCGACACCAGGCGTATATCGATGGTGATGTTCTCGCGCCCGCCGACGCGCCTGACGACGCGCTCCTGAAGGACACGCAATAGTTTCACTTGCAGGTTCTGCGATAGGGTGTTGATCTCGTCGAGGAAGACCGTGCCGCCCTGCGCCTCCTCGAGCAGCCCGCGCCGCGTTTCATGCGCCCCCGTGAAGGCGCCTTTCTGATGCCCGAACAATTCTGACTCCAGCAGCGTCTCAGGGATCGCCGAGCAATTGATCGGCATAAACGGCGCATCGCGGCGGTCGGAGTTGTAGTGGATGGCCCTGGCGACAAGCTCTTTGCCGGTGCCTGTCGAGCCGATAATCAGCGCCGAAGCGTCGCGCCGCGCCGCAATGCGCCGAATCACTTCGAACAGTTGCAGCATCGGCTTGCTTCGCCCAACGATATTGGAGAAGTTATAACGGTCGCGCACCTCGGCGCGCAGCTCGCGCACCTCGCGCCGCAGACTGCGCCGTTCCAGGGCTTTGTCCACGGTTATCGCCAGCTCGTCGAGCTGGAAGGGCTTGCCGATGTAATCTTCGGCACCCAGCTTCATGGCCTCGACCGCTGAGGAAATCGAGCTGAACGCCGTCATGATGATGACCGCCACGTCCTGCCACTCCTGCCGAAGGCGGGCCAGCAGCTCCAGCCCGCTCATGCCCGGCAACTTGATGTCGGTGATCAC
Source organism: Blastocatellia bacterium (assembly GCA_035275065.1). Taxonomy (NCBI): domain Bacteria; kingdom Pseudomonadati; phylum Acidobacteriota; class Blastocatellia; species Blastocatellia bacterium. Next base: position 48,835 of record DATENM010000027.1, on the reverse strand, counting down.
CAGGGCGAAATCTTCCTCCTCAAGCCGCGCGATGGCGTCTTCGCCATTCTGCACCGCTGTGACTTTGTAGCCCTTGTCACCAAAAAAAGACATCAGCAGATCGCACATCTGCGCTTCGTCTTCGACGATAAGAATTTTCTGTTTCATAAACGCTTACCGCTGGGCTGGCTGGCCTGTCACCATGCCGCCGGCCCGCTTAGGAAGATAAACAATAAGGCCGACGCCATGCCCTTCGACCGGCAAGGCCGCCACCTTCGCGCCATATTCATCAAGGATTCCCCGCGTCAGCATTAACCCCATCTCTTCCTTTCCCCAGTTACGCCGCGGCGCAAGAAATTCCGCAAACGATTCCGCAAAGTCCTGGCTGCGGCCTTCGCGGTCCAAGCCCGTCAGCCGGACACCAATGAATCCGGGCATCTCCGGAGGCTCTTCGATGCCTAGCTCCAGTTGGCCGCCAGCCCCGAGCCTGCGCCCGGCATTCAAAAGCAGGTTAAAAAATGCCTGCCGCAATCGCGGCCCATCGCCATAAATCACCGGCGGCGCGCTCTGGCACGATAGCTCCACACGCACACTCGCCTTGCGCAAATGGCTGCCCATCAAATCAAGCGAGTCGCCCAGGAATCCCTTCAATTCAATCGCATCCACGCGCCCTTGCGAGGGCCGCGCCAGATCGAGCATGATGCGGATATACTCGGCCACGCGCCGCGTCTGTTCAAGGATCGCCGTCAGCTCCTTGTGGCCCGTCGCCTCGCCCTTCGTCCGCATCAACAGGTATTCGGCATACCCGGAGATGATGTTGAGCGGCGTGCCGACGTCATGAGCAATGCCCGACATCATCTGGCCGAGGGTCGCAAAGTGTTCGGCTTTCAACAACGCTTCCTGGGAAGGCGTCGCACGCGGTAATGCGCTGAGCCGTGCATATCCCTCGACCTCGCCGTTTGCGCCCATCAAAGGGACGACCGTCACCGTCCGGCGCCGGCCAGAGGGCCCGCCGTTAGCCTCTATCTGTATGGGCGCTCTATCTCTGAGGGCCTCCACATGCGGACACTGCTCTGGGGGAAATACGGCTTCGCAAGGCTTTCCGAGCCATTCGAATGCGGCGCCGCCGCTCGATTCAAGCAGTCGCTGATTGGCATAAAGGATCTGCCCGTCCGCCGAATGAAAAGTGACCTCTTCATCCAGAAAATCGAGCAGCCGAAGCCATGGCGCCTTTTGCTGTTCCATTAACTCAGTAACCATCTGGTCGGATCGCCGCATCGCCGACCGGGAATAAATTCGGCCTTCTGCCTTTGCAAATTCAGGAGATTGACGTACTGGGAACCCTTTGTTTTCAGAGCAAAGGCCGTACCAGCCATCAAAGCAAATTCGACCGCCTACAGGGCCTATTTTACGGCTACCAGGGAGAGCTTGCAACAATCTTGCCTCACCCATGTCACATCCTACCTCATCCGGGGTCGCCATTATCAAGTCTTGGCGCTGTTCGGACCGCAGCCTCCGCAAGAAAATGGGTGAGGCAGTAAAGACGGTCATCCTGGCCCGCAAGCCTGTCTCATGCCTCCTTGCATAAAAAGCTGCGGACGCCATCCCATGGCGGGGATTAAAAAAGAGCGGGAGGACGAGTGATCGTCCTCCCGCTCTTTTACCTCGCCAGGAGGTTAAATGCGAATGCGCCGTGGGCTATTGTTTATGGTGGTTGCAGGGCCGGCGAATTGACGGCGTCGGGCCTTGCGAATTGATCGCACGCCTGGCCGGCAGCGTCGCGGCTGAAGCCGTGCCGAACGCCTGCGAGCTGTTCGCAGATGGCCGTGCTAGCACGAGCGCCCCCGGTTCGCTAATCGCTTGCTCGGTGGCATCGAGGCTGAAAGAATTGATCGCTACAACGCTGTCGCGAGAGCTGAAATAGGCGATGCGATTCGTGCGCGGCCCGACTTGTGTCAGCTGGTTAAGCGGCGCCGTGTCGATGGCGCCCGCGGTGCTGACCGATACCACATTGCCCGACCAGCCGGCCAGCAACCACTGCGAATCCTGGCCGTCCACAAGAGGTGTCAACCCGGCTTCGTCGCGAAATTCCTGCGTATACAACCTGCTAGCGACCACCTTGGTCAGGTTCTTATTGAGGCGCGCGACCGCAAGCGCCGGCGATTCGACCGCATTAAACATATTCAATGTGCGGATGACGCTGCCCGGCTTGCCGCCGTGACCATTTGAAGGTTTCCTGATCTGCGCCGTATAACCTTGCTTGACGACGCCGACGGTGCGCTTGGCGGCGTCGTACTTCACCATACGCGGCCCGCTTTCGGTGCCGCTTACCGCCATCTTGTCGAACAGGTAGATCGGCTTAAGCGGCGCAAAAATCTCCTCGCCGGTCAGATCGATCTGCGAGAGCATCCCGTCGCTGGTAACCAGCATCGCCGATGACGGGTGGTTTTCAGCGTTTCCGAGGATTTCGATGTTGCTGCCCGCGGTGATATAAACGCCTGCGGGAAATTGCTCCGGGTGAAGGCGCTTGTTCAACTGCATCGTGCCGTCCTTGTCCAAATTGTAGAACGACAGCTCTGTAAGGTTCTTCAGGTTAGCGCCTTCGCCGACCTGACTGGTCCAGTAAACCGTCAACGTGTTGGTCACTTCATCAACATTCAGGTAGGTGATGCGGCTGCCAGCCTTGTAGGCTTTCGGCTCAACGATGTCAACGTTGTAGAGGTATCCATGATTGAGGTTGTAAGTGAAAATCGAAGCGCCGTTGGTGAAGACCAGAACATTGCCGTTATAAGCCAACGCAATATCATCAGGCGCGTCGCTGGCGATTTTCTCATCGGCGGCGCCGGCGATATCGATCATCACGACGTTATCATCAAAGACCGGCTTTAGATTGTCGTCGAGATTGATGCGCATGTAAGCGATAACCGCAATCTCCTGAACCCCGCCATCAACCATCTCATAGCGTGTGCCGCGCACATAGACCGTCTTGCTGTCCGCGTCATACACCACCTTCGTCGGATAATAGAGCCGATGATGATCCGATATCGTTTCGAGCGCATGCGACAGGACATTCTCGTTTGCGGGGCGCTTCGAATCAACCAGATAGATACTGTAATTGTCGAGCTGATCGACTGCCGCAGGCTCGGTCGGTACCTTCGAAGGCGCATAAGGCGCGACGAGGATATAGCGGTCATAGGCAAACGCCATATTGTTGTTGGCGCCATCAGCACCCACCAGACTGACGCTCGCAACCTTCCAGGGCTGAGCCGCCTGAGGCGAGCCGACCAGCAGCCCGCCGAAAAGCATGATTGCCATCAATACCGCGCCTGCACGGAAAGCGTTCCGAATTTTCCCGCTTTTCATCGCCTTTTTTCCTTTCGCGCTCACCACAACCTCAGAAGAGACGCCGCTCTATTCGACCGAGAACTTACGTTATTAGGAGCCGTCATGGATATGAATTGCACGTGCTTTTGCCGAATGGCGCCGGTCAATTCACTTTCCCGGACCATTTTACGCGAACCCTGAATCGCTCAGCAGCTACACTACCGTCATTGGTTGAACAGCCCGATGATAGGGTTAAATCTCGCCCGAGTCAAGCGATTCTTTGCGCCGCGCCGGCTCGCCCCGATGCCCGCAAACCTTGGCGCTTATTGCCAATAATTCAGACGCGCTCTTCGCGCTGAATGCCGAGCTGCGCCATCTTGAGCCGCAGCCCGCGCCGCGATAATCCGAGATCGATGGCCGTCCGCGACAAATTACTCTTGTTGCGCAGCAGCGCCTCCTCGATGAGCTGCCGTTCGAGCGCCGCCGTCGCGTCCTTGAGCTTGCCGCCGCCATTCGCCGCGGGCGGCTTCGGCCTGTGGCCATTGCCATTCGACGCGTGCGCGTCATGGGGGTGCGGCTGATGGCCCCGCTCAAAGCCGGATAGCATGCGGCGGTTTTCCATCGGGCGGCGCGGGTGAACCACTTCGGGCGAGAGGTCTTCGAGCGATATCCGCGCACTATCATAGGCATAAGCGACGACGCGCTCAATCTCGTTGCGCAACTGGCGGACGTTGCCCGGCCAGTCATAGGCGATCAAGGCGTCAATCGCTTCCTGCATGAAGATCACCCCCTGCTTGCCTGAGCGCGTCGAGAAATGATCGAGGAAGTGCGCCGCCAGCACCGGCACCTCTTCGCGCCGGTCGCGCAGCGGCGGCACATGGATGCGAATAATGTTCAAGCGGTGGAAGAGGTCTTCACGGAATCGGCCATCTTCGACGTCGCGCTCTAAATCGGCATTGGTCGCCGCGATGATGCGAACATCGACGCGCAGCGGTTTGGTTTCGCCGAGCGGCTGAATCTCGCCCTCCTGCAAAAAGCGCATCAGTTTGGGCTGGACTTCAAGCGACAGGTCACCGATCTCGTCAAGAAAGAGGGTGCCGCCTTCCGCCGCCTTAATGATGCCCGGATAATTCGCCGTCGCGCCGGTGAACGAGCCGCGCCGGTGGCCGAATAGCTGACTATCGATAATCTCTTTGGGTGTCGCCGTGCAGTTAAAAGGCAGGAAGATGGCGCGGGCGCGCGCCGACTGGCCGTGAATATGTCGCGCCACCAGCTCCTTGCCGGTGCCCGATTCGCCTGTGATCAATACCGTTACGTCGCTCGTGCGAATCTTGTAAATCTTATCGATGACATCGAACATCGGCGCGCTGGCGACAATGAACCCGGGCATGATGGTCTGCACGCGCTGCTCGCTGTCGCGGGTAATCGCCCCGCGCGCCGCGGCCCGCAATGAACAGGTCTCCAGGCCAAGCTCTGCCTGTTTCAACAGCGGTTGCAGGCGCGAAGCGTCAAAGGCTTCGCCAACGCCGACATAGACGGCAATGGGCATGCGGCTGTTTTCGCAAATCTTGAAGAGGAACCCGCCCGCCTTCCGCGTAATGCTCTCGCCGTTGGCAAACTCCAACAACTCGCAAAGGCGGTCGGCTTCGCCACGCGTGATGCCCTGCGTCGCCAGCGGCTCTAACTGCCCTGACTCGTCCAGGCGGCAGATGACGACGCGCTCGACCGAGAAGTTTTCAAAGATCACCGCGGCCAGCTCTTGCACCAGCAGTTCGCGTGACGCGGAGGCTTCAATCAGCCGCTGCATCAGCAAGACATCATTCTGCGGATTGACGCGAATCGCCTGCGCCCCGTCTTCACCCTGCGAGAGCGTCGCCAGCGCCTTGTCCGTCAACTCCAGGTCGGGCTCGGCGCCGAGCTTCTCGAAGATGGCGCGCGCCTGCTTCAGATTCGCCGTCGCCCCTTTCAAGTCGCGGGCCTTCTTTAGCAGCAGGCCCATCTCGTAATTGCTCCGCGCCAGATCGAAAGGCAGCTCGGTGGTCGTGAAGATCGAAATGCTCTGGGCGATATGCTGCCTGGCCTCTGCGAGCCGCCCGTGCGCCGATTCCAACTGGCCGTTGAGCCGTTGAATCAACCCCGAAACCGGCAGGTACATCTCTTCTTTCAGGCGGCCCTGGGCCAGCTCCAGATATTCCCTGGCCTGTTCCAGGCCCCCCTGAGAAATATAAAACTCGGCGAGCCCGACCATCGCGCGGGTCAGCCCATAGAGGTCACCCACCGAAGTCGAAAGCTGTAGGGTTTGCCGCAAAGTCTTGAGCGCCGCTTCATAGCGACCGGCGCCGCGGTGCACCGCCGCGAGGGTTCGCAGGATGCCGCTTTCAAGCCACTTGTCGCTGCTGCCGCCGACAATGTCCAGGCTCTTGTGCAGGTGCCCTTCGGCTTCGACATACCTCCCCTGGGCGCAGAGAATGTCGGCCATGGTGATTCGCGCCATCGCCTGGTGGCTCGGCTTGGCGAATTGCTCTGCGACAAAGAGCGCCTTGGTCAGCACCCGCAGGGCTTCTTCCCACTGGCCGCTATCCTTCAGAATGTCGCCCAGGTTATTACAAGCCAGGGCCAGGTAGTCTTTGTGGCCGCCCTTCTCAAGATAAGCGATGCCCCTTTGAAGGTAATTAATCGCTTCTTGCTTTTCGCCGGGATACCCTTCGAACAGTGTCGTGCCGATGTCCATGAGGATGCCGCCGATCAGGTTGGTGTTCGGCGACCCCTCGGCAAGCTCAAGGGCTTTCAGGTAGTGCTGCTTCGAGCTGGAGAAGGCGCCCTCGCTAAAATCGACTGTCCCCAAGCGCCGGTAAATCTGCGCCAGCAGCTCGCGGTCGAGCGCCGTTTTTTGATTACTCGCTGCCGTCACCAGGTGGTCGCGGGCAATGCGAAACTCATTGATCTCAATGTAGGTTCGGCCCAATGCGTAATGCGCCTCGCTGACGCCGAGGTCGTCGCCGATCTCGATGAATAGCCGCTTGGCCTCATTGAGCGCCGCAATCGCCTTCGGATAGTTGCCAAGAAAGCTATGCACCCAGCCGAGCCGCAAGCGCAAGCGCCCGCGCAGCCTCAGCGGCAGGCTCGACGTCAGCCGTTGATCCTCGTAGCGCTCGATGACCGTGTAAGCTTCATCATACTTGCTCAACTCTTCGAGCGCCTTGCTCAGTAGCGAACGGACGCGGGCTTCCTCCTCAGTCGCCATGGGCTCGCCTGAGAGCGCCGCTTCAAAGGACGCGACCGCCGCCTCATAGTGGTACTCACCCAGCTCGCGCTCGCCGCGTGCCGCCTGCGAATCCCACCTGCCGTGCAGTCTCTGCGCCTCGGCGGCGGGCGGCAACCCCGCAGCCGATTTCTCGTAGCCCGCGGGCGGCTCGTGCCGCTTCAACAACTGCCGCACCGTCACATGACTGATGCCTTCGACGATGCCACGCTCCATTGCCGCAGTCGCCAGTTTCTGCGGCGTCCAGGATTTGAAGGGGTAACCGAGGGTTGTCGGCGGGCGTGCGGCGAGACGGACGATCTCTTCAGTCTGTGATGAAGTGAAACGCGGACGCGGACCGCCCTGTGGCCCACGCTTTTTGACGGCGATGCCCTCAAGCCCCGCCTCATTGAAGCGGCGCAGCCATTTCTTGACGTTCGTAGGATGGGCGCCCAGCTGCTGGCTGACCTCGGCTGCGGTCAACCCTTCCGACGATAACAGGATCGCCTGCGCTCGCATCGCCTCTTCACGGCTCGCCGATTGGCGGCGAGCTTGCAGCATCTCGATTTCGTCTGCCGATAGCGAGCGGACATATAACGGCTGGAACATATAATAGGCCCTGGTTGTGAAAGACCCCGAAACATTCGGGACATGTCCGATTTCTGAAACTTAACCTGCGGAGCTTGCCCCTAGTCCTGCGGGCGTTGGCGTTCGCTTATCCGGCATCCCTACCCGTACCCGTTTGCTCTACCAAGGCACCGAAAATAACAAAAAACTCTTTTCCCGTCAACCACAATCTTTCCACTTATTTCAACTCAATTGTATACAACGGTGTCGCTGCTGAAATTATAGTTTGCCCCTAGAGGGGGCTGGCTGATAAAATCGCCCCGGACGAACCAGTCACATTAACCAGGGGGGAGAATTTGACAATGCAACGGTTAAAGGAGACTCGGCCTGCCCACAAGGCCGGTTTGCTTCACAGGCTCGTCGTCGTTTTTGCGGCGATTGCCTTGATGGCCGGCGCCCTGCCAGTCGGCGGCCAATCCATTCAAGCCATTTTCAACATTGACCTTGGGGCCGTTCCCAGCCCCGCCAACATCAGAGTTCTGGGCGCCGGCGCCGACGATCATCTGAGCGGCAACGGCATGCCTAATAACTTCAGCACCTTTACCCGCGCCCATGCCATTGCCGTCGGCGATTTCAACAAAGACGGCTTTCAGGATATCGTCATTGGCGCCCCGGACGCCGACTTCACACCGGCAGCGCCGGCGACGCCACGCGCCAACGCCGGAGCGGTGTATGTGGTCTTTGGCCACGCGACGTTTGCCGCGGGCTCAGTTATTGATACCAACCTGGCTGCCGCGATCCAGCCGGACATCCGCATCTTTGGCGCGAATGCCAACGACGAAACCGGAACCGCCGTCGCCGCCGGCGATGTCAACGGCGACGGAATAGACGACCTTATCATCGGCGCTCCCGGCTTTGACACGACGACCGGCAGCCCCGCGACCGTCCTGCATGAGAATGCCGGCGCGGTCTACATCATCTATGGCGCGACCAGTCTGACGGCGAGAACCATCGACCTCTCTCAGGCCAACGTGGTGAATGTGACGATCACCGGCGAGAATACCGGTGACCTCTTCGGCAACGCGCTGGCCGTCGGCGATGTCAACGGCAGTCAGAACTCGACGGCTGACCTGCTAGTCGGCGCGCCGGGCAGCAGCGGGCCGGCGCCCGGCACGGCAGCCCGCCCCGGAGGCGGCGCCGCATTTCTTCTGCAAGGCGGCAGCGGCCTGGCCAATACACAAGCGACGACACGGCTCATCGATCTCGCCACGACTGTCGCACCGGTCCGCATTTATGGAAAGACCGGCAGCCAGCTTGGTGCCAGCGTTGCCATCGGCGACGTGAATTCCGGCGGGGCCGCCGACTTGATCGTCGGCGCGCCACAGGCGGCAAGGCCCGACCAGGCGGGCGATGTCTCTGACACCGGCGCCGTTTATGTAGTCTTCGGCGGCACGAATCTGACGCCGACGCCGCCTGCCACCTCATTGACCGTAGACCTCGCGAATGCCAGTCTGACGACTCCACGGCTGGTCATCTATGGCGCTTCGTCAAAAGACCATCTCGGCGTATCGGTCGCGGCGGGTAACGTCCGCGCCAGCGGCGCTGTAGACCTGATCATGGGTGCGCCCGACGCCGATGGCCCGGCCGACGCACGAGCCGACGCCGGCGAGGCGTATATTCTTGCGGGCGGCTCCGATCTCAACCCTGCCGCCAATACTTCCGAGCGCCGCATAGACGTGTCACTCGGCACGATCAACCTGACCATCTACGGCGCGGCGGCGGGCGACCACCTCGGCTCGACCGTGGCGGTCGGCCGCATCAACACGCAGAGTAACACCGATAACACCGCCGACGTGCTGATCGGCGCGCCCGGCGCTTTGCTGAGAAAAGGCGCAGTCCACGTCTTCTACGGCGGCCCAAACCTCTTTAGCCGAGCGACCAGTGATCTCTCGCTTTTCGGCCAGAACGATTTGACCATCACCGGCGAGGCCGCCGGCGACGAGCTGGGCTGGGCGATTGCTGCCGGTGACATAGATAACAACCGCGGCGGCGATCTGATTCTCGGCGCGCCATTCGCCGACATCACAGGGCGCACGGACGCCGGCAAAGCTTACGTCCTGCTCGCGGCCAACGAAAACGTGCCGCCGGTCAACCAGAACCCTGTCGTCACGGTGACGCTGCCCAACGGCGGCGAATTCGTCCTCGGTGGTCTGAATTACAACATCACCTGGACGGCGACCGACCCGAACGGCGACAACACGATTGACCATTTCAACATCCTCCTCTCGACCGACGGCGGCGCGACCTTCCTCACACAGCTTAACGCCAGCCCGGTCGCGGGCACGGCACGGTCATTCACCTGGGCAGTGCCGACCGGCTTGAACACCTCGACGGCGCGCATTCGTGTCATTGCCTTCGACACGGCGGGCGGCACCGGCCAGGATGACAGCAACGGCAATTTCACGATCACCGACGCCGGCATCGGCGTGACGCTTACCGCCCCGAACGGTGGCGAGCTGCTCAGGCCGGGCTCGGTATTTAACATCACATGGACGGTTCCCGAAGCGCTGGCCACACAGGTCAAAGGCTTTGACCTCTTCCTGACCACCGATAACGGGCAGACCTTCAGACCGATCACGGCGTCGAATCCGACCAACCCGGCGCTGCCGGGCACGGCGCGCAGCTTCAGTTGGACGGTTGATAACCTTTGCACGACGACGGCGCGCGTGACCGTGCGCGCGACGAGCGTGACGGGGGCGATCTCGACCGACATGAGCGACGGCCCCTTCGCCATCGCCAACCCCGGCCCGACCATTGACTTCAGCACGGAGGTGACCGGCTTCTCTAGCTCCAGCGTGCTGTTGTTCAGCACGACGGCGCCGACGGGCGGCACCGAGGTGCGCTTCGAGGACGGAGTCACGGTGGAGATTTCGACGGATCAGACCGGCACGCAGTTCTTCCAGCCGACGAAGATTAAGCTGAAGAAGAATGGCAAGCGGCTGCTGATCAAGGGGACCATCAACAATCAGGAGATCGGGGTCTTCTGGCCGGATAATACGATCCGCATCGTCCGGTTCACCAACCCGAATTGTGGAGTGACCACTCTCAGGTTGCGGCGCGTCGGCGATACCGTCGTCGTCGCGGCTGCCTTTGACGGCGTCGCCTCGCAAAGCATCCAGTGAGGCGATCAAAAGCCAGGCGCTAGACAAGAGAGGCTAGCGCCTGGAGCCAAGCGCGTCACTGCGACGCGCTCGGCTCCAGGCGCTAGCCTCTCGCTTCTTGCTGCGGTTGCCCTCAGCGCTTCTCATAATAGCGCATCACCAGCCCGTCGCGGCCAATGGCGTAGCCGCGATTCTTATAAAACGATACCGAAAAAAGATCCGCCGTCGTTCGGCTGTCCTGCTCGATCCAGTCGCGCCCGCCGTTATACGTGCGAATGATGCGGCCCTGGTGGCCGACCACCCAGCCGGTCTTCTTGTCTATGAAGCTAATGCCAAAGAGCTGCTCTGAAACTTTCAGGCTCGCGCGTTCCCAGGTCGCGCCGCCGTTTTCCGTGCGCAGCAGCACGCCTTTGTCGCCGGTTATGAGCCCCGTTTGATCGTCGAGAAAATAGACGCGGTTCAAATCTTCCTGCACTCCCGAACGCTGCGGATACCAGTTGCGCCCGCCATCGTTCGTATGCAAGATCGAGCCGCCAGTGCCGACCACCCAGCCGCGTTCGTCACGAAAGCTCAAATGAAACAACTGCGCCTCTGTGCCGCTGTGCTGCTCGCGCCAGCTCGCGCCACCATTGCCGGTCGTCAGAATCAGGCCGTGATCGCCGACGATGTAGCCTTTGTCTTTATCGATAAGCTGCACGGAGTAGAGATCAACCAGGCCGACTTCGTCCTGCCCATCGCGAAAGCGCAGCGAATAATTGCTGCGCACGAAGCTGCGTCCGCCATCGGTGCTTTGCAGGATCGTCCCTTGATCGCCGACGATGGCAATGTGCTCGCCGCGCACCGCGACATCATTCAAGCTCATGTCCACCACGGACGGGATTGCATTAAAGGTGCGCCCTTCATCCGATGAGCGCCCAATCAAGCCTTTGGCGCCGACCACCCAGATGTCGTCGCCGTCATAAGTCACCGCGTTGATGATCGCCGGCTGCCCGTCCTGCTGGATGGTGGTCAGCCGTGACCATCCCTGCTGCGCGAAACCCAGCGCCACAATGGCAAGAAACAAGAGGCCGGCGGCAAAAGGAATAAATGCCCTGCCCGGCCACGTGGCCATCCCCATTCGAATATTAAATGTCAACCGTTGAATTTTGCCCCACCTATTGCTTATTGCCTCCTGCCCATTGCCTTCTGCCTGCATCCGCTCATTCCTCCGTGGTCGTTTTGACGCCGAGCTGACGAAGCTTGAATCTTTGCACCTTTCCTGTCGCCGTGCGCGGCAGCGATTCGACAAGCTCAACCTGTGACGGCGACTTGTAACGCGGCAGGCGCGCCGCGGCAAAGGTTTTCAGATCAGCAATGAGTCGTTCGGCATCGTCAACTGGTCGGATGACCACGTAGGCGCGAGTGGTTGCCAGTCCATCACTGCCGGTCGCCGATACCACCGCGGCTTCGATCACATCGGGATGGGCAACCAGCACGCTTTCGACTTCGATGGGCGATACCCAGAGGCCGCTCACTTTGAAGCAATCGTCCGAGCGCCCAATGTGATAATAGAAATCTTCTTCATCCTGCCTGTAGACATCTCCGGTTTTTACCCACCCGTCCAGAATTGTCGCCGCCGTCAGGTCGTCGCGGTTCCAGTAGCCTGCAAAAGCGCTTGCGCCTTTGACCCACAGGTTGCCGGGCGTATCGGCGGCAACTTCGCCGCCCGCATCGTCGAGCAGCCGGGCCGTGTAGCCTTCAACGACGCGCCCGCTCGACCCGGCTCGCGCTTCGGTCGGATGATTGGAGATAAAGATATGCAACATCTCTGTCGAGCCGATGCCGTCGAGGATTTCCAGGCCAAAGGTGTCGCGCCATTCTTCAAAGACGCGCGCCGGCAAGGCTTCGCCTGCCGACACGCACATGCGCAACGATGACGGATCAAGCGGATGCGTCGCGTGATGATCGAGCAGGGCGCGATAGATCGCCGGGACGCCAAAGAAGACCGTCGGCGCCGTTTCGATCAGCAGGTGTGCGATCTGTCCCGGTGTCGGGCGCTCGCAATCAAGAATCACCGTAGCGCCCGCGGCCAGCGGGAAAGTCAAACTATTCCCAAGTCCATAGGCAAAAAACAGCCGTGACGATGAATAGACGCGGTCATCGCTCGTCAGCCGCAAGACATTTTCGCCATAGGTCTGCGCCGTGTCGCGTGGCGCGCCGTGCCTGTGCAATGCGCCTTTCGGCCTGCCGGTGCTGCCTGATGTGTAGAGCATAAACGCCGGTGACACACTCGTGGAGTGCGCGGCCTCGCTCAAGGATTCGACTTCCGGCGTTTCGTTCTTTGTCCAGCGGCGCGCATCCACGGTCATTATGTTCGACGCTCGGCGGGCGAATCTCTCAGCGCCTGCAAGCTTAGGCGCTAGCTCCTCTTCACAGACGACCAGGCGGGCGCCGCTATCGGCCATGATGAATTGGATGTCATCAGCCGGCAGCGCGGTGTTTATGGGGACGCTTATCGCGCCGATCCTTGCACCGGCGAGAAAGGCCGCAATGAAGAGCGGCGAATCGTAAAGCAGTAAGGCTACACGGTCGCCGGGGCTGACGCCGCTTTCGACCAGCCGCGCCGCCCAGGCGTTAACCAAACGGCCTAGCTCTGAGTATGAAATGGATTGGCCGCGGTATTCGATGGCCGTCGCCTGAGCAAGATCGGCTAGTCGGGCAGGGCTGAGAAAATAGTCGCAGAGGTTAAAAGAATCGCTGTCGCTCATAGCGCCGCGATTATATGCCAGGCCGTCGCCGTCTTCCAGGCAGCGCCCTCACAATGGACTGTAGACGTCTAATCCATCCTTGCGCGCCATCGCCAGGCGGTTCTCGGCAACAGCATAATCGAGGTGCGCGACCGTCTCTGACAGGGCGAGGAAGCGATGATAGCCGGCGGCATCGGGGAACAAGCGTAAAGAAGCTTCCCAGGCGGTCGTTCCGCCCTCGGGCACCAATCCCATAACCTTGGTTTGTCGCAACTCAGTGAAGCGATAGAGGCGATGAAAGTGCTCGTTATAATCGCTGACATCGTCGCCGTGCCCACCCTTCAGCACCGTCGGCGCCAGCGACCGCAGCCGGGCCAGTGATACCAGATACTCGCCGAGCGATTGAAAGCGCCGCTTCTCATCTATCGGGTCGGGACTGAGCACAGGGTTAGGCGTGATATTCTTGAGCACCGTGTCCGAAGAAAAAACCAGTCGGTTGCTGGTGCGCACCAGACAGATCGAGCCCGGCGTGTGCCCCGGCGTATGCGCCACCGTCAGGCTCTCTTTGGCAAACAGAATCTCATCCCCGTCTTTCAGGGTTTCGACTTCGCTGAGCGGGTAGGCATAGCCTTTGAATTTTTCATATCCCGCTTCCATCCGCGCAATCAATTCGCGCGGCACCCCTGCCGTCGCCAGCAACTCACGATAGGCTTGATAATCCGTCGTGTGCGATACAGCCGGCGCGTCCCACTCGTGAATCATCACGGTCGCCTTTGATTCTTCCTGGACGCGTTGCGCCAGCCCATAATGGTCTGCGTGCGCATGCGAGATGATGATCCGGCGGATGTCAGAGAAATTGTAGCCAAGCTCGCGCAGCCCTGCGCGCAAGGCCGCCAGCGATGCCTCATCGCGCGGCCCGGCATCGATCAAGGTTAGCGGCTCTTCCTCGATCAAATAGACATTGACCGGCCCGACGTAAAAAGGGGTGGGAACGATGATGCGATGAACTTTCATAGCGATTGAGTAAGTCGGGCAGAGTGAGGAGGCAGGAGGCAGGAGGCAGGAGGCAGCCCAGAGGATATGCGAACTGTCTAGTCGACTTGCTTCAAGTAACGACTAACGATCAATGGCTGCCTACCGCTTCCTGCCTCCTGCCTCCTGCCTCCTGCTTCCTTGTTCACTAAGACAAGTTATACCGGCCCGCTTCGATCACGGCGTCGGCAATGCGGCGGCGTGCCGCGACGGTGTTGACCGGCATGAACTTCATGTAGCGGCGCAACACGCCCATCATCATGCGCAAGTCGTCGCCTTCGCTCATCGCGGCGATGGCCGTCTTGGCGCGCTGCTCAACTCGCTGAACGGCATCATTGGCAAACACGCGGGTCGCGTCAATCTGCAAACCGCAACTGGCTTCGCCCTTCAAAGAAATCGCCTTCTCGGTTCTCATGATGGCGCTCTCCATTGCGAAGACATCCATAATCATGTCGCTAGCGGCGGCGAGTATCTCTTGCTGTTCGGTCGCCTTATCGCGATAGCGCAGAGCCACCGAGCCGAGAACGGCGACAACCGCTTTCTTGCAGTTTTCGAGCGCCTGGCGCTCCGCCGCGAAGACCGTCTCCGGCAACTCTTCAGGCAGCGACGGGCTGAGCATCTCTTCCTGTAACTTCTTGGCTGCCGCAAAGAGTGTGTTCTCGCCTTTGGCGGCGCGGCGCAAAAACTGGCCGGCAATGATCAGGCGGTTGATCTCGTTGGTGCCTTCATAGATGCGCGCGATGCGGGCGTCGCGGTAGGCGCGCTCGACCGGATAATCACTGCTGTAGCCGTTGCCGCCAAAGACCTGCACTGCCTCGTCGCAGGCATAGCTAAGGTACTCGCTGCCGATCACCTTAATCGCCGAGCATTCGACGGCGTAATCTTCGATGGCTTTCAAGGCTTCCTTCGGGACGTTGCGATCCACAGAGGCGAGCGCCTCTTCGATCATGCCGACGGTGCGATAGATCGTGCACTCGGCGACGTAAGCGCGAATCGCCATCTCGGCGAGCTTCTGCTTGATGAGCCCGAACGAAGCGATGGGCACGCCGAATTGATGGCGCTGCCTGGCGTATTCCGTGGCGATGCCGGTGAGCCGCTTGACGCCGGCAATCGAGCTGACGCCGAGCTTCAGGCGGCCGATGTTGAGAATGTTGAAGGCGATCTGGTGGCCTTTGCCGATCTCGCCGAGGACGTTTTCGACGGGAACCTGGGCGTCTTCGAGATTCACTGCGCAGGTCGAAGAGCCGTTGAGCCCCATCTTGTGTTCCTCCGGCGCAATCGTCACGCCGGGGAAGGTGCGCTCGACGATGAAGCCTGTGAACTTGTCGCCGTCCACCTTCGCAAAGACGACGAAAACATCGGCGAAGCCGGCGTTGGTGATCCACATCTTCTGACCGTTGAGCAGGTAATGCTTGCCGTCTTCGGAAAGCCGCGCCGTCGTCTTTGCCGCCAGCGCGTCCGAGCCGGAGCCGGATTCAGTCAACGCATAAGCGCCGACCCATTCGCCAGTGGCCAGCTTCGGCAGGTACTTGCTCTTCTGCTCGTCGTTGCCGAAATAGACAATCGGCAGCGTGCCGATGGTGGTGTGCGCGCCGAGCGAGCCTGAAAACGACGCCTGTCCCGAAAGATTCTCGGAAGCCACCAGCGAGGCGAGCAAATCAAGCCCCGCGCCGCCGTACTGCTCAGGGATGTCTATTCCCAACAGGCCCAACTCGCCCGCCTTGGCGAGCAGCGAGCGATGCACCGCATAGGATTTCGATTCGATCTCGGCGTCGAGCGGCAAGACCTCTTTCTCAAAAAACTCTGCCGCCGTCTGGCCGATCATGCGCATTTCGTCGCTGAGCTCTTCTGGTGTGAAAATATCTTCAGGGCGATGGTCTTCAAGGATGAAGCTGCCGCCGCGTAACACTCTCTTCGATTCAGCCGGTCTGGTCATCACCTTATCTCCTTCGTACATGACCGAATTCGATTTTGGATTTTCATAGCTTGGCGCTTCGCGCCGGCGATTTTGGATTTTGGATTGGCGGAAAGTTCGGACAATGCCATGCGCTCTGTCCCTCAATCCAAAATCGGCAATCCAAAATCCAAAATCGAATTCGGTTGTTGGTCTAATTTAACAATTCAAAAATGCCTGCCGCGCCCATGCCGCCGCCGACACACATGGTCACCAGGCCATAGCGGGCGTTGCGACGGCGCATCTCGTGCAGGATGGTCGCCGTCAGCTTGGCGCCGGTGCAGCCGAGCGGGTGGCCGAGCGCCACCGCGCCGCCATTGACATTCACACGGTCCCGGTTGATGCCAAGCTCTTTGATGACGGCGAGTGCCTGCGCCGCGAAGGCTTCGTTCAGCTCGATGAGGTCGATCTGATCGAGCGTCAGGCCGGCGATTCGCAAGGCTTTCGGCACCGCCGCCACAGGCCCGATGCCCATGTAATCAGGCGAGACGCCGGCCGTGGCATAGGCGACAAATCGCGCCATCGGCTTCAGCCCAAGATCACCGGCCTTGTCAGAAGACATGACAATAGCCGCCGCCGCGCCGTCTGAAGTCTGCGAAGAGTTGCCCGCCGTCACTGTGCCGCGCGCGTGAAAGGCCGGTCGCAGTTTGCCTAACGCGTCGAGCGAAGTGTCGGCGCGCGGCCCTTCGTCGGTATCGAAAGTAAATTCTTTGACCGCGCGCTTGCCTTTTGTGTCGAGCTCGACGTTATGAACCTGGAGCGGCGTAATCTCTTCTTTGAACCTGCCGGATTGAATGGCTTCGACAGCCTTTTGATGGCTGACGAGCGAGAACTCGTCGGCCTCCTGGCGCGAGATGGAATACTTCTGCGCCAGGTTCTCTGCCGTCAATCCCATATTCAAGAAGTAATCCGGCCATTGCTCGACGAGCGTCGGGTTCGGGCGAATCGTGTGGCCGCCCATCGGAATCATGCTCATCGTTTCGGTGCCGCCGGCAACGACACAGTCTGCCCAGCCGGCCATAATGCGCTCGGCGGCAAAGGCGATGGCTTGCAGGCCAGACGAGCAGAAACGGTTGATCGTCACCGCCGATGTTTCTTTCGGCAGCCCCGCCAGCCAGCCTGCCTGCCGGGCAACATTCATGCCCGCCTCGGCTTCCGGAGTCGCGCAGCCCATCACCACGTCTTCGACCAATGCCGGGTCGAGTCCGGGCGCTCGCTCAAGCGCCGCCTTGATTGCCGCCGCCGCCATGTCGTCGGGCCGCGTGTCTTTCAGAGTGCCGCGCGGCGCTTTGCCGACGGCGGTCCGCGCCGCTGAAACAATCACTGCTTCTTTCATTGCTTCCTCTCCAATCCTGCTTGCGGTTTTCTTCTCGTAAAACCAACCCATGCAAATTAGAAACGTTATCAGACGGGAGTCGCGGCTGGCGGCCGCCGCCGGTCGGCAAAGCGCCCCGCCGGCTCAGTTGCGCAGCGGCTTGCCGGTCTTCAGCATGTGCTGAATGCGCTCCTGCGTCTTGCGCTCGCCGCACAGCGACACGAACGCTTCGCGCTCCAGGTCGAGCAGGTATTGCTCGCTCACCTGCGCGGCGTGCGTCAGATCGCCGCCGGTGATAATGTAAGCCAGCTTACGGGCGACGTGCGCGTCATATTCGCTGATGTAGCCGCCGCGCACCATCATGTGAATCGCCAGCTTAATGGGCGCGAGCGCCGCTTCGCCCAGCACCGGAATGTCTGTGCGCGGGTGCGGCGCGACGTAGCCTTCGCGCACCATCGCCAGGGCCGTCTGCTTGGCGTCTTCGATCAAGCGGTCACGGTTCATCGTGATCGGGTCAGTGTCACGCAAGAAGCCAAGCTCGCGCGCCTCGAAAGCGCTGGTTGATACCTTCGCCGTCGCAATCGTTTCCGACACCTTGCGGATGCGGGCAAAGAGGTCACCGCCAGAAGCCGCGCCTTCAGTGGCGCGCAGCACCAGTTCTTTGACGCCGCCGCCCGCGGGGATCAAGCCGACGCCGACTTCAACCAGACCCAGGTAGGTTTCAGCCGCCGCTCGCGCTCGGTCACCGTGCATCGTCACTTCGCAGCCGCCGCCGAGCGCCATGCCGTGCGTCGCCACGACGACGGGCTTCGCCGAATAGCGCAGATTCATATTGGCGTTCTGGAACTGCCGCACGGACATGCCGATCTCGTCCCACTCGCCTTCCTGAATGCCGAGCAGCAGCAACATGATATTGGCGCCGACCGAGAAGTTCTCCGCCTGATTACCAATGACCAGCGCCTCGAAGTTCTCACCGACCTCTTTGACCGCGGAATTCATCATCGCCACGGTGTCGGCGCCGATGGCGTTCATCTTTGAGTGAAACTCCAGGCAAGCGACGCCATCGCCGATGTCTATCAGCGACGCCGCGCCATTCTTCTTGATGACCCGCTGGCGCTCCTTGAGCGACTTGAGAATCAACACCCCCGATTGCTGCGGCGCTTCTCGATAATCGCCCGATTCAAGGTCGAAGTAATAGGTGCGACCTTCGCGGCGTTCATAGAAGCTCGACTTGCCTGAAGCGAGCAGCTTCTCGACCAGCGGCGGGATCGTCTCACCGTCTTCTCGCATGCGCGCGACAGACTTTTCGACGCCGATCACATCCCACAGCTCGAAGGGGCCGAGGTCATAATTAAAGCCCCAGCGCACGGCGTTATCGATGTTCAGGATGTCGTCGCTGATCTCAGGGATGCGGTTCGCGGCATAGATGAGGTTGGCGCTGATCGTCTTCCAGAGAAACTCGCCGACGCGATCTTTGCCATAGATCAACGTGCGGATGCGCTCGGCTTTATTGTCTATCGCCCTGGCGGCTTCGATGGCCGGCTGGCGGACTTTTTCAGCCGGGCGGTATTCGAGGGTTTTGTAATCGATGACCCAGTACTCCGTCTTCCCGCCTTCGCCTTTGACGCGCTTGTAAAAGCCCTGGCCGGCTTTGTTGCCTACCCAGCCGCGCTTGACCATCTCGCGGAGAAAGTCCGGCGGCACCAGCGCGTCACGCTTCTCGTCATGCGGCACCATCGGGTAGAGGTTCTCGGCGACATAAAGCGCCGTGTCGAGGCCGACGATGTCAGTCGTGCGAAAGGACGCGGATTTCGGGCGCCCGATCAGCGGGCCGGTCATCGCATCCACTTCTTCAATCGAATATTCGCCGTCGAGCATGACGCGAATGGCATTCAGCGAGCTGAACGAGGCGATGCGATTGGCGATGAAGTTCGGCGTGTCTTTCGCGTAAACGATTCCCTTCCCGAGACGGCGGTCACAGAAGTCAGCGACAAGGCTTGTGACTTCTGCCGCGGTGTCGGGCGTCGGAATGATCTCTAACAGCTTCAGGTAGCGCGGCGGGTTGAAGAAGTGCGTGCCGAGAAAATGGCGGCGAAAGTCTTCACTGCGCCCTTCGGCCAGCGCGGCGATGGGCAGGCCCGAAGTGTTTGAGGTGACAATCGTGCCGGGCCGCCGATGCGCTTCAACCTGCGCATAGAGGTCGCGCTTGATGTCGAGCTTTTCGACGATGGCTTCAACGATCCAATCCACCCCCGCCAGCTTTTCAAGGTCATCCGTATAATTCCCGGTCGTTATCAGACCCGCGACTGAAGCGGCGAAGAAAGCCGCCGGCTTGATCTTTCGCGCCGCCTCGAACCCGCCATTGACGATGCGGTTGCGCACCGCCCGGCTGTCGAGCGTTAGCCCGCGCTTGGCTTCTTGCGCGGCCAACTCGGCGGGCGACATGTCAAGCAGCAACACTTCAACTCCGGCGTTGGCAAAGTGCGCGGCGATCTGCGCGCCCATCGTCCCCGCCCCCAGCACGGCAACTTTATTGATTTTGTAGCTCACATTCGTTCTCCACTAAAAACATTCGGCAGAACCCGCTAGCGCCGCGCCGCCACCGTGACCGGGTTGCGGTCGTCTGCGTATAGGCGATCAATCTCTGAGGCGTAATGATTCTCGATGACGCTGCGGCGCGCTTTCAGCGTCGGCGTCAGGTCGCCTGATTCAATCGTCAGCTCTTTGGCCAGCAAGGCGACGCGCTTTACCTTCTCCCACTGGCCCAGCTCGGCAGTGTATTTGTCCACCTGGCGCTGCATCAGGTCGATGATGCGTGGATGTCGCAGCAGGTCGCTGTCCGACTCGTATTCGATTCCTTTCATCTCTGCGTAGCTCCGCAGCAATTCCAGATTCGGCACGATCAAGGCCGCTGGAAACTTGCGAGCGTTGCCGACGACGAAGACCTGCGCGACGAAGCGCGAAGACTTGATCATGCTCTCGACACGCTGCGGCGCAACGTACTTGCCGCCGCTCGTCTTGATCAACTCTTTCTTGCGGTCGGTGATCACCAGAAACCCGTCTTCATCGAGATGGCCGATGTCGCCAGTGCGCAGCCAGCCATCCTCGGTAAAGGCCGCGGCATTCTCTGCGGGGCGGTTGTAATAGCCCTTCATCACCGTGTCGCCTTTGACGAGGATTTCGCCGTCGTCGGCAATCTTCACCTCTACGCCGTCAAGCACAGGGCCGACCGTGCCAATGCGATTCCGGGTTTCGGTGTTGCACGAGATCGAAGGCGAGGTTTCGGTCATGCCGTAGCCTTGCAAGATCGGCAGGCCCGCGGCGGCGAAAAGATAGGCGATCTCCGGGGCGAGCGGCGCGCCGCCCGAAATAAAAACGCGAATCCGCCCGCCGACTGCTTCGCGCCATTTGCTGAAGACCAGCTTGTCGGCAATGCGGTGTTGCAGGGATAGCCACCAGCCCGCAGGTCTCCCCTCATTACGCCGCACCGCCCAGTCATGACCTACGCCGAGCGCCCAGAGAAAGATTTGCTTCTTCGGGAATCCTGCCCCGAGGCCGCGCTCGATGATGCGCGCATAGATCTTCTCGAACATCCGCGGCACGCTGGTCATCACCGTCGGGCGGACTTCGACAAGATTGGCGGCGACGCTGTCAATGCTCTCTGCGTAAGAAACCACCGCGCCGGCATACAGGAAGAGATACCACATCGCGCGCTCGAAGATGTGTGTGAACGGCAGGTAGGTCAGGACACGGTCGCGCCGGTTTTCGAGCGCGCTCCAGCGATAGCTCAACAGCGTGTTGGCCGTCAGATTCTTATGCGTCAGCATCACGCCTTTCGGGTCGCCGGTCGTCCCCGATGTGTAAAGCAGAGTTGCCAGGTCTTCGGGCTGCGCCGCCCGCCAAAGTGTTTCGTAGAGGGCGGGCTGCTCGCCGTAGAGCGCGCGGCCTGCGTTCGTCAGGCTTTCGGCGCGGACTACCGCTTCGCCGCCTGTGGCCGGCTCGTCAAAGACGAAGACCAACTCAAGCGACGGCAATTGCGGCTTCAACTCCAGGAGCTTGTCAAGGAACGGGCCCGAAACGAAGATGGCACGCGCCGCCGAATCGTTGAGAATGTATTCGACCTGATCGGGCGACTGCGTGGTATAGATCGGCACGTCTACGGCGCCCGTCGCCAGGGTCGCCAGATCGGCCAAGTTCCATTCCGGACGATTCTCCGACCAGATCGCGACGCGGTCACCACGCTCGATACCATGCCGGATAAGCCCCAGCGCCAGCTCACGGACCCGGCGAGCCACTTCGCCATAGGTCAACGATTGCCACCCGCCGCCGCGCTTGAAGCGCAGGAATTCATCATCGCGGAAGCGCGTGACCGCAAGGTTGAAAACTTCGTTCAGTGTGCGTGGCTCTGCGGTCATCCGTTACCTTTGCGCGGCGGCGCGGCTTGCAGGCCGTTCAGCAGCAGATCGATCACCGAGTCGGCGGTCGAAATCAGGCTATAGCGCCGGCGGCTCAAGACCCAGTTGGTTGCCATCTCGTCGAGCGCCCCAAACAACACCTTGGCGGCGATTGTCGTGTTTAAGCCTTTGCGAAAGAAGCCGCCGCGCTGCCCCTCTTCAATGACGCCGCGAATCAAGTCGAGGTATTCGCTGATCTTGGTTGCCGAAAACTGCTCCATGAATTTAGTAGACGAGCGCAGCTCGACCTGAAAGACGATGGCCAGGTCGCGGTCGCGGCCCAGTCGGTCGAGGTGTGCGTGGACGATGCGCTCGAGCTTTTCGCGCGGGTCGCTGACTTCGTCGAGCCGGCGGCGGCCCGCGCCGAGCGCCTCGTCCATGACGTGATTGAAGATCGACACCAGGATGTCATCTTTATTCTTGAAGTAAAGGTAGACGGTGCCGTCGGCGACGCCGGCCTCGCGAGCAACATCGGCAACCTTCGCGTTGAAAAAGCCGCTGCGCGCAAAGACCTTGATCGCCGCCCGCAGGATGGCTTCGGACTTGCCGTTGGTTTGCGCGACGCGCCGTGCGGTTGGCATCGTTGATCCTTTCCAAAAAATGAATGATGGTTCATTCACTTTTTACATTTTTTCTTGCCCCGATGCAAGTCCTTCGCGGTGGCAAAGCGAACTCCCTGCCCCGCCCGCTGAGGATGCCTTTTACTAAGATAGCGCGAGAGTGATAAAATCAGGTGAGGACGCAAATCGCATTGTGACCAATCTCCTGTTCAGGGCCGCGGGTTAAGCGGCTCTCAATCCTTGAAGTCAGATGATCCGAGAGCCGGCTACGAAATCCAGGCCAATCCTTTACCCGCTGTTGCTGCTGGCCGTTTGCGCCGTCTATTTCGGCTCCGCGCGGCTGGGCTTATCGCTCGCCTTTCTTCACGCCAATGTTTCTCCCGTCTGGCCGCCGACCGGCGTTGCCATCGCCGCCGTCTGGCTGCTCGGCTATCGCATTGCGCCGGCGATAGCTGTCGGCGCGCTGCTGGTGAATTTGGCGACCGATGTTTCTTTGATCACCGCTAGCGGCATCGCCGCCGGCAACACCCTGGAGGCGGTTACGGCGGTCTTCCTGCTGCGCCGCTTTGTCGGTCGCAGCCCGTTTTATCGCACGCCCGACATCTTGAAATTCGTCGTCATTGCGGCAATCAGCACCGTCGTCAGCGCGACTATCGGCAACCTGAGCCTCTGCCTCGGCGGCGCGTCGTGGGATAACTTCGGCGCGCTCTGGCTGACCTGGTGGCTCGGTGATGGCGGCGGCGCGCTGGTCGTCACGCCGTTGCTGGTGACCTGGCTTGACCGGCCGGCCGAGCGCTGGTCACTGAGGCGGCTTGGTGAAGCCTTGCTCTTGCTCGCTTCCTCATCGAGCGTCGCCGCCATCATCTTCGATGGCTGGCTGCTGCCGCGGATCGCCCGCTACCCTTTAGAGCATTTGATCGTGCCGTTCCTCCTGTGGGCAGCCTTCCGGTTCGGGCCGCGCGGCGCGACGACGACGATTGCCATACTGGCGACGATAGCTGTCTGGGGCACAAGGAGCGGCAACGGCCCGTTCGTTGAGCCGACGCCGAACGAGTCCCTGTTGATTCTGCAAGTCTTCGTCGCGGCAGTGGCGATCATGACACTGGTGCTTGCCGCCATCGTCAGCGAGCGCCGCCACGCCGAAGAAGCCTTGCGCGCCAACCAGGGTCAGCTTCGCCTGATCACTGACATTACCCCGGTCATGCTGACTCATTGCAGCCGAGACCAACGCCTTCTTTTCGCCAACCATGCCTACGCCGATATATTCGGCTTGCGACCTGAGCAGATCATTGGCCAATCCATCCCGGATGTGATTGGTGAAGAAGCTTACAAAACCATCCTTCCTTACATCGAAAGGGTGTTAAAGGGCGAAGCGATTGAGTACGAGGCTGAAGTGCCTTACAGGGATGTCGGCAGCCGCTTCATGCGCGTCGCCTACAAACCCGAACGCGACGCCACCGGAAACGTCGTCGGTTGGGTCGCCTCTTTGAGCGATATCACCGAGAGCAAGCGCGCCGAGGCGCAGATCAAAGACCTCAACTCCGAGTTGCAGCGTCGCATCGAGGAATTTCAGGCGTTGATTGACACGGCGCCCATCGGCATCGGCATCGCGCTCGATCCGCAATGCAAAGATATTTGGGGCAACCGCGAGTTTGCCCGCATGCTCGGCAGCGAGCAGCAGCAGAACCTATCGAAGAGCCATTCAACCGCCCTTGGCCTGTCATTCAAGGTCATTAGCAATGGCCAGGAAGTGGCTTCGGCGGAATTGCCCATGCAGCGCGCCTGCCGCGAAGGTCACGCCATGTTGGATGAAGAGCTGACCATCGTTCGCAGCGACGGCACAGCGATTCATGAGCTCTGCCGCGCCATCCCGCTCAAAGACGAGCAGGGCAAAGTGCGCGGCTGCATCGGCGTATTTCTCGACATCACCGACCGCAAGCGGGTCGAAGTCGAGCGCGAGCAATTGCTCTTGCGCGAGCACGATGCGCGCGCCGAAGCAGAGACCGCGAACCGCGTCAAAGACGAATTCCTCGCGACCGTTTCACATGAACTGCGTACGCCATTGAACTCAATGATGGGTTGGGCGCAACTGCTGCGCCAGGGCAATCTCGACGAGTCGAACGTTGGGCGCGCGCTGGAGACGATTGAGCGCAATGCGCGGGCACAGGCGAAACTGGTTGATGACTTGCTCGACGTGTCGCGCATCATCACCGGCAAGCTGCGTCTGAACAGCGCCCCCGTCGAGTTTGGCGAGATCGTCCAGGCGGCGATTGACATGGTGCGCCCGGCAGCCGCCGCCAAGGAGACACACATCGAGTTCATTCCCGATTGCGCCGCCTGCATCATCGCTGGCGACCCGGAGCGCCTCCAGCAGATCGTCGTCAATCTTTTGTCGAATGCCATCAAGTTCACGCCTAAAGGCGGGCGTGTCGTGAGCCGCCTGGAGTCTATAGAGGGCAACGCCCGGCTCACCGTCGAGGACAATGGCGAAGGGATTCCAGCGGAATTCTTGCCGCACGTCTTTGACCACTTCCGGCAGGCCGACAGCTCGCGGACGCGAAGACATGGGGGGCTCGGTTTGG
This sequence comes from Blastocatellia bacterium, assembly GCA_035275065.1. Taxonomy (NCBI): domain Bacteria; kingdom Pseudomonadati; phylum Acidobacteriota; class Blastocatellia; species Blastocatellia bacterium. The sequence goes on along the minus strand of DATENM010000027.1, from coordinate 23,940 downwards.
GACTGGCCATCGTTCACCACCTGACAGCGTTGCACGGCGGCACCGTCGAAGCGCATAGTGATGGCCCGCAGCGCGGCGCGACCTTTACCGTCACGCTGCCGCTGATCGCCAGGGCGAGCCATTCGCAGGCTCCGACGTCAGATCAATCCCTCGCGCCGGGCGACACGGCGCGGCGGCTGTTCGGCATACGTTTGCTGCTGGTCGAAGATGACCCGGATTCGCTGGAGATGTTGCGCGTCGTTGTAGATTTGCATGGCGCTGAAGTCAAAACCGCAACCCGCACCTCCGAGGCATTAAAGATTGTCGAGCAGTGGATTCCCGACGTGCTCGTCTCTGATATCGGTCTACCGGATGAAGACGGCTACGCACTGGTAACCAAGGCCCGGCGGCTCGCACAAGAACGGGGCAAGCAAATCCCTGCGATTGCCTTGACCGGGTACGCGGGCGAACAGGAAGGGCGGCGGGCCTTGAGCGCGGGCTTCCAACACTACTTCCCCAAGCCGACCGAGCCGAGAAAGTTGATCGCCGCGATTGCCAGCCTTGCCTCTTATGATGATCGCCGACGTACGACCGCCGACCCATAAGCGGCAATCACATTTTTATCCCCGGACGCGACAATTCAATCTCGAAGTTATCCCTTGATCATCGGATGGATGCCGGCGGCTGACTTGAGGAAATCATGCGTTTTGATGAGTTGACGATTTATCTTGAAAAGCTGGAGAAGGCGAGCGGGCGGGCGGCGATGTACGATCTGCTCGGCAGTCTCTATAAGAAAGCCACGACCGAAGAGATCGGCCCGATTGCCTACCTGATGGAGGCGCAGCTCGCGCCCGCCTTCGCCGGCATACAACTCGGCATGGGCGAGCGCATGGTCGCCGCCGCCATCGCCCAGGTAACCGGCAAATCAGCCGAGCAAGTCAACAAGCTTTACAAAAAGCAAGGCGACCTCGGGCTGGTTGCCGAAGGGCTCTTGCCGAAGAAACGACAGAGCCGCCTGACCTTGCTGCGCGCCTACGAAGGCTTGCTCGACATCGCCCGGATGACGGGCTCTGGAAGCAGCGAAAAGAAGGTTGAGAAACTTGCGGCCTTGCTCAAGGCGACGGCCTCGCACGCGGCGCGCTATCTGGTACGGTTTGCCGTCGGGCGTCTGCGCCTCGGCGTCGGCACCCCGACGATCATTGAAGCCGTCGCACGCACACAAGACGACAGTCGGCAGGCCCGCGAAGTCATCGAGCGCGCTTACAATCTCTGCTCAGACCTCGGACTTGTGCTGACGACGCTGCGCGAGCATGGCCTCGGTAGCCTGAAACGGTTCAGGGTGCGGGTCGGCAATCCCGTTCGCATGATGCTGGCCGAGCGGTTGCCAGACGCCGAAGCGATCTTTAAGAAGCTCGGGCGCTGCGCCGTCGAAGCCAAGCTCGACGGGTTTCGCTGCCAGGTTCATTGGCGCGGCGGCAAAGCCGAAATCTTCTCGCGCAATCTCGAACGCCTGACCGACATGTTCCCCGACCTGGCCGCCGCGGTGGCCGCACAGATTAACGCTCGCACCGCCATCATCGAAGGCGAGGCGATGGCCTTCAACGAGGCGACCGGCGAGTTCTATCCTTTCCAAGTCACCGTCCAGCGCAAGCGCAAGCACAAGATTGCCGAGAAGGCCGAAGCCTGGCCGCTGGCCTTCATTGTCTTTGATCTGCTTTACGCCGACGGCAAGGATCAAACGGCAAAGCCTTATGAGGTGCGCCGCCTGGCGCTCGAAAAGCTGATCCGCTTCGACGGCCGCATTCGTCCTGTCGAGCGAAAGATCGTCGCCAGCGCCAAGGCCCTACAGCAATTCTTCGACGAACAGACGGGCGGCGGTCAGGAAGGCATCATCGCCAAGCGGCTCGATTCGCCCTATCAGGCGGGCGGCAGAAATTACAACTGGATCAAGCTCAAGCGCAACTACGGAAGCGAGCTGAGCGACACCATTGATGCGATCATCGTCGGCTACCTGCGTGGGCGCGGCATGCGCGCACGCCTGGGGATCGGCTCATTCGTCGCGGCGGCCTATGACGAAGCGACCGATAGTTTCAAGACCATCGGCAAAGTCGGCAGCGGGCTCAGCGAGGCGAACTGGATAAAGCTGAGAAAGCTCTTAGACGAGCAGGCAGTGACCGACAAGCCTGCGCGGGTTGATTCGCGCCTGTCGCCGGATGTCTGGGTCGAGCCGCGCCATCTCGTCACCATACTGGCGGACGAGATCACACGCTCGCCGGTTCATACGGCGGCGCTTGATGACGCGGGCAAAGGGCTGGCCTTGCGTTTCCCGCGCGTCGTCGGCTTCATCCGCGAGGACAAGTCCCCCGAAGACGCCACAACCGTCGCAGAGATTCAAAAGATGTACGCCATGCAGAAGCGCCAGAAGCGTTGATAGACTGAATAGATCACCCTTTGTAAACAACCGTTCCTACATGCTCGCCGTTGAGCGCGGCGGCAATCAGCTCAGGTTTGCGACCATTGATCAGTTGCAACGAGCGCAGCAGCCTGGCGTTGTCGAGCAGGTCAAGCACGACGCGGTCGAAGGGGAGCGTCTCAAACTGGCGCTGGCGAATCTCTGTGACGCTGATTTCGCGGATCAGCGACGCGCCCGAATCGCGCTTGGGGTCACTGGTGTACAAACCATCCACGTCTTTAACCAGCGTCAGCGAGGCGCAGCCAAAGCATTCGGCGAGCAGGAAGACGCCGGCGTCTGTGCGGTGCGGCGGGATGCGCCCGGTGGCCGGAGGATGCTCCCAGAGTGAGAAGGGCGGCACCCCATTGAAGATGACGCCGGGCGCGCTCTTGATGAAAAGCGGCAACAGGTGTCCAAAGATTTCAGGCGGGATGGCGACGACCCCGTGAGGGGCGAGCAGTGTGCCGAGGATGTGGGCATTGGCCAGGGCGTCGGCGGCCGCCAGTTGCGCCAGCACGCCGGTCGGCAGGCCGAGGTCAATGCCGATAGAGAAGACGTGGCGGCTGCGCGCGCCGCCGCCTGTGCCGATGATCAAACGTTTGGTCGTCAGACATTCGGCCAGGGCGTCAACAACCGGATAGACGACCTCGCGCCCGGCGTCGAGGACCGAACGCCCGCCGATCTTCAGCACATGGGCGTCAGGGAGCATGCGGAAGACGGGGGTTTCTGTGCCGCGCTGCACCTCTTTATCGAGCAGGCTTTCGCGCATCAGCAGCGATTGGAGGTGTTGCCGCCCATCGGTTGGCTTTGACGTTTCGCTCAATGATCTCCCCTTTCGATTAATCAATCCGCGGTAATGATCGTGCCGACGTGCTCGCCATCGAGCGCCCGCGTCAGGTTGCCGGGTTTCAGGCCGTTCACGACCTGAATCGAACGGCGATAGGTCGCCCGCGGCAACAGTTCGAGAATGCTGCGCTCGACGACCACGTCTTGCAGGTCAAGCTCCGCCAGCTCTGCCACCGTGATCTTCGGGATAAAGCGGGCGTGGCGGTCCTTCTTCGGGTCGGCGGTGTAGAGGCCGTCTTCGTCTTTGACGAAGATCATCGATTTCGCGCCGAAGACTTCGCTGACCAGGTACGTGCCGGTGTCTGTGCGGTGCGGCGGGATGCGCCCCAGCGCAGGGTTCTGATGCCAGTAAATGTAAGGCGGCATACCAAAGAAGACGACGGCCCCGCGCTCGGCCAGATAATGCGGCAACTGTGCGAACTGCGCCGGCTCGATGAACGGAATGCCATGCTTGGCGAGCAGGTAATTCAGCATCCGGGCGTTCTGCATGCTGACGAAGGTGCCGAGCACGCTCAGCACGCCGGTCGGCAATCCAAGGTCGAGGCCGACGCTGTAAGCGTGGCGCGCCCGTGTGCCCGCGCCCGTGCCGATGATCATCTTATGGCGGCCGAGGTTGGCGACAATCTCCTCGATCAACGGGAAGACGGCGACGCGGCCCCGATCAATGAAGCTCTGGCCGCCGACTTTAATCACATTGGCTTCCGGCAAAATCTGGACGGCCGGCGGCTCGCCGGTCTGTGCCATCAGTCGCTCGTCATCGAGCGATCCAACGAGTAACGATTTGCCGAGGTCTGTAAGAAGTTCGTTCTGCATAGGTGATCGCTCTTTATCTTTGGGGGAGGTGACCAGCAACCGCTTTTTGACGGGTGAAGGCGGAAAGCGCAAAACCTTTAACACGTAAGTCTCTTCCGAGGCCACCGGCTCGTCGAGCTCGCCAAACACTGTCCTTGCCCAGTCTTCTAATTCGTCAAGCACCAGGTTGCGCAATCGCGCGGCGAGCGGCAGTCCACCCATTTTCTGTATCGAGCGCCACGACGCCAGTGATTGGCGCGGGCTGCCGGATGACTGCCATGACGCCACCGTCACAGTCGGCAAGGGCTGAGCGCCGCGCTCGCAACACGCTTCGATAAGCTGCCGGTCGCCTTGCTCTCCGCGGCGCGTTTCATATCCACGGCGGCGCAACCGCTCATTCATCTCACTCGCCATGCGCGCGCGAACACTGTCGGGGTGACGCTTAATGCGTCCGATGATCAAGGTAGCGCCTTTGGGCGAAGCAACGCGCGTGGCCTGGTCGGCGACACGCTGAGGATTGAGAAGGTGTAATACCCGCGAGCCGAAAATGGCTCGCGTCATGCCATCAACAACCGGCCAGGCCAGGTTTGCATCCGCCTGAATCAGCGTCCCTGTGGCCTCGCTCCCGGTTAACCGGCGAGCGAATTCCAAAAGCATGCCGGCAGACAGATCAAGGCCGACATAGCGCGCCCTTGCGCCGAGCCATTGACCGATCTGGCCGGTGCCCGCGCCGATTTCAAGCAGCAGGTCCTCCGGTGCGACCTCGCCAAGCTCAATCACTTTGCGAGCGATCTGTCGGCAAACATCGGCAGACAACCCGGCGCGCTCGTCAAAGCCGGCAGCCTGCGTATCGAACAACTCAGAGTTGCTATTGGCAGGTGGCTCAGACCATGCCTCGTCGTCTTTGCTCATGACAGTTAACGCTATTCCCTTATCCGTATGAAGCTCTGCCTAAAACCTAAGATGGGGGCTGAGTATAGCATTGCAAACCAGGGGACGCAATGAAGGGCTGTACTGTTCAGGGTCTATTCATTCTCCAGACTTGAACCGCCAAGACGCCAAGACCGCCAAGAGGAACTTTGTGTTCTCTTGGCGGTCTTGGCGTCTTGGCGGTTTATATCCGATGGCTATTCGAGAATGAATAGGCCCTGTGTACTGTTAAGCCAATTACAGTTCCGATGGAGCGCTGCCGCCTCGATACGGTTGCGAAAAGTCCGCGCAATCCATTAGGCTCGCAGGGTCGTTTGCAAACCGAACTGACGCAGACGCCTCGCGCGAGACCCAGGATGAAGGTAATCGAAACATCGGCGCTCACTCGAAAATATGGCAAGCTCACGGCGGTTGATGGCCTGACAATCGCGATAGAGCCGGGCGAGGCGTTTGGCCTGCTGGGGCCAAACGGCGCCGGCAAGACGACCGTCATCAAGATGTTGACCACACTGCTGCCGCCGACATCAGGCCAAGCATCAATCGCCGGGCTGGACGTGCTGAAACAGTCGGGTGCCGTGCGGCGCTTGATCGGCTATGTTCCGCAGCTCGTCTCGGTTGATGGCTCGCTCACGGGGTACGAAAACCTGCTAATCTTCGCCAAGCTCTACGACATTCCGCCACGACTGCGAGAGGCGCGATTGTCAGAAGCATTACAAATGGTCGGACTGACCGAGGCCGCCGACAAACTGGTCAGGCAATACTCAGGCGGCATGATCCGCCGTCTTGAGATTGCTCAATCCACTCTGCACCGCCCGCGCCTGTTGTTTCTTGACGAGCCGACGGGCGGACTCGACCCGCTGGCGCGTCAGGCGGTCTGGCGGCATATCGAGCGGCTGCGCGACGAATATGGCACGACGATTTTTCTGACGACGCACGACATGGAAGAAGCGGATCACCTGTGCAATCGTATCGCCATCATGCATCGGGGCAAGGTGGTGATCGCCGACACGCCGGCTCGCCTTAAAGCCGTCATCGGGAAACCGGAGGCGACGCTGGGCGAAGTCTTCATTCACTTTGCAGGCGACAGCCTGGAATCGGGGAGCGGCTATCGTGAGACTTCAAGAGGAAGGCGCGCGGCCCGACGACTGGGATAGCGTCGCTGCGGCTGCGCGTCTGAGTCCGTCTGCCAGCCTCAAGGGCTTCGTCAATAAAACGCTGGCGATTGCCGAGCTTGAGGTGCGCAAGCTGCGCCACGACTTCACAGAGTTGCTGACACGCGCGGCGCAGCCGGTCTTGTGGTTCGTCTTATTCGGTGAAGTCCTGACCCGCGCCCGCGCCATTCCAACCGGCGAGATCGCCTACCGCGATTTTCTCGCCCCCGGCATCCTCGCCCAGAGCGTCCTCTTTGTAGCGATCTTCTACGGCATCAGCATTATCTGGGAGCGTGACCTCGGCATTACCAATAAATTCCTCGTCAGCCCGACTCCGCGAGCCGCGCTGGTTCTGGGCAAAGCGTTGTCTGCGGGCGTGCGCGCGCTGTCGCAAGCGTTGATCATTTACGCACTGGCGCTGTTGCTCGGCGTCAAGCTGAACTGGCACCCCCTGGCGTTGGCCGGCGTGCTTGTAGTGGTGTTTATCGGCTCGGCTCTCTTCTCTACTTTTTCGCTGATCGTCGCCTGTCTGGTGAAGACACGCGAACGTTTCATGGGCATCGGCCAGGTCTTGACCATGCCCTTGTTCTTTGCGAGCAATGCCATCTATCCCATCGAGCTAATGCCCGGATGGCTGCGGGTGGTCTCGGCAGTCAACCCGCTAACCTACGAAGTGGACGCGCTGCGCGCTCTAATGATTCGCGGTTGGCAGGGTGAGTTCGGCCTCGGCCTCGATTTCGGCATCCTGCTCGGCCTGACGTTTGTGCTGGTGCTGATCGGCGCGCGGCTCTATCCGCGAGTCGTTCTCTGATCTGGCCTGGCAGGTCGGCTTGTTTCGGCCTTCAAGTGCTGTGCTATACTTTCCATCGCATGGCCGACAAGAACGACAGCGTGCTTGACAAGGCCGAGCAGCTCGCCCGGCGGGTGCTTGAGCGGCTCGGCTCGACCGTTGACAGCAAGCTCGGAGGCCGCGCCGATGCGGCATTGAGTTATCGCGAAGTCAGCAGCCTGACGGCCCGCATTGAACGCGAAATCGAAGCCAACCTGCGACCCGACTCCGAGGGCGTCAAACGCATCGCCCCCAATCGCATCCGCGTCGGCTTCACTTACGAGCGCGCCACAGAGATCAGCCAGGAATACCTCGACGCGCTCGCCAAAGAGCTGAAGGCCGCGACCTACGAATTCATCGTCAACCGCCGCTACTCCACGCTGGCGCCTTACACGGTCGAAGCGACCAGTGACCTGTTCGCCAAAGCGACATCAGTCAGAGGGTACTTTGACGGCGACCCTGCGCCAGAAACGGGCTCGCCCAGCGGATCGGCGAAGCCCGCACCAGCCTCGCGCACCGAAAAGACCCTGGAACTAAAAGACAGCGACGGGCGCAGCTATCGCATCACGCTCAAAGCCGATTCCGCGCCCGCGACCATCGGTCGGACGGCAGGCAATGCCTTGCAACTTGACCACAAGAGCGTTTCCCGCCTGCACTGCTCGCTGGCCTTAAAGCCCGGCGGTCAGGTCGTCGTCGCCGACCTCGGCAGCGCCAACGGCACGACCGTCAACGGTCAGGCGCTCGCCGCCACCGAAGCACGCCCATTGAACCCCGGTGACGTGCTCGGCGTAGGAGATTTGCGACTGTCTTTGATCGAAGTAGAGTGACGACTGCTCAATTGTTTGCGTAGCGTGGACGCCTGATTTTACCGGACTACCTATTCTGGTTGCGCGCCTTGTCGCGTCAGAGGATCAGCCTGCATGTGGATTCCACGTCTCCTTACGATTATCTTCATCGCCCTCGTCCTGCTTATCGCCTTGCTGCTGATGTTAGCGGCATGGCGCCACCGCTCTCCGCCCATCAGCGACCTGGGCGCGATGCCCGAAGACATTCGCGAATTCGGCCCGGCGGCAACTAACCGCTGGCTCGTCGCCTTGCGCTACGTTCTGCTGCTGTTGCTTGCCACGGTCTTCGGCTTTCATGCCTACTGGGTATTCAAGGCCGATGCGAAGGACAGTGTTTTCGCCAAGGCCAAGCGCAACGACGCGCGCAACCTGCGGCTCGCCGAAGCCGGCCTGAAAGGTTGGGTCTTTGACCGCAGCGGCAAGCTCGAAAACGCCTTGATCCGTTATCGCAATGACGCCGGCATCATCACGCGCGATTACCCGCTCGGCGCCGCGGCGGTTCACCTGACCGGTTATTCGGATTTCATTTTCGGCGCCGGCGGCATGGAGTACGCCTACCGCGACTGGCTGACCGAGCCCGCGAGCACCTACAACAAGATGAGCTCGCCGACGCCGGTCGGCCAGGACTTGAAGGTTACGATTGACGCCGCCTTGCAGCGCGAGACCTACGGCCTGCTGCAAGCCACGGGCAAACGCGCCGCCGCCATCGTCCTGCTGTTGCCCAACAATGAGGTCTTATCTATGGCGAGCGCGCCGAGCTTCGAGCCGCGCTCGATCAACGACGCCAGCACCTGGCAGCGCATGAGCGATCAGGCCGAAAATGCGCCGCTGATTTCGCCGCTGGTCAACCGCGCGCTCGGCACACTGGTGACGGGCGGCGCCGCCTCGTATTATGCGCCGGGCTCGACCTTCAAGACCTTCATCGCCGCCGTCGCCATTGATAGCGGCGTCACCCAGGAGCAATTCACCTGCACTGCCGAAGGCTTCACGCCGCCCGGATCGGGGCGCGCGATTCGCGACTTCGAGGGTGAAGTTCACGGAACCCTCGGCCTCGCCGATGCCTTCAAGGTGTCATGCAATCAGTACTTCGCGCAGCTCGGATTGAAACTCGGCAAAGAGCGGCTGGCCAGCTATGCCAGGCGCATGATGATGCAGATCGCCCCTGATGAAGGCATTCCACGAATGGATAAGATATGGGAGATTCTGCACGGCAGGCAGGATCGCTTTGATTATGTTTTCGCGCCGCCGATGACCAAGATGAACCTGTCTGCAAAGGCAACGGCATACGATGTCGCTTTGCAGAGTTTTGGCCAGGGATACGACGACCTGACGGTGATGGGCATGGCGCTGATCGCCTCGGCGGTTGCCGGCGCGGACGGCAATTTCGTCGCGCCGACATTCGAGCCCGGCGCGCCGCGCAAAGTCTTAAGTCAATTCGTTACGCCACAGACCGCGGCTCAGGTCCGCGCCTTGATGCGTCAGGTTGTCGAAGGCGGAACCGCTTCGGGCGCGTTCGCGGCGCTGCGCGGGCGAATCACTGCCGGAGGCAAGACCGGCACCGCCGACCGCGTCGTCCCGGTTTATGACAATCAAGGCAAACGTGTGCTTGATTATGTCGAAAAGGATGGCGACAAGCACTACAAAACCGAGGGGCTGACCGATTCGTGGTTCGTCGGCTTCGCGCCCGCGGATAACCCGCAAATCGTCTATGCCGTGGTCGTCGAAAACGGAGGCCAGGGCGCTAAGGCCGCCGCGCCCATCGCCGTCAAGCTGATCGATAAAGCCGCGCAGCTTGGATACGTCACCGCTGGCACCGCCCCTGCGCCGCCAGCCGCCACACGGCCCGTACAACGAACAAGTCACTAAAGGGATAGGCATGCAGAACACACCTCCGAAACTGAATCGTACAAGCCCGTCATTGCACCTGATACTGACCGCCGCTATCTTCGTGGCGTGTATCATCGGCTACGTCGCGGTCATCTGGTCTGGCCGCCTGCACGGCTATGATCCGAGCAAGACGGTGGCGGCGCGTGACCTGGCGCTGTTCATCCCCATCGTCGCGCTCTTCTTCTGGCTGACGCGCAGACAGCGCCACCGCGGCGAAATGCTGTTGCTGACCGCCTCGGTCTTCCTGTTCGCCGCCGGCCTGTTGATGCAATTCAGGCTTTTCTCTGACCCGGAGTACGGCGCGCGCGGCGCCGACCGCGTCAAGGCGCGCGAGTATAAAGCGCAGACCGTCAGACTGCTGAATGTCGAGACCGGATATGACGATGACAAGAAGACGGCGCTCTTCGGCTCGCCGGACAAGGTTCCCGAGAAGCCCGCGGTTAACACCTTGCCGGTCTATGAGCGCAGCTTCTTCGACATTCTTAAATCGGTGAATACCTGGATTCCCATTTTCGGATTGCTCGCCTTCGCCGTCGGCTACCGGCTGTTTCGCAATGATCGAGTGCTGCTGTGGTTCCAGAGCCATGCGCTGATCATTGGCATCGCGACAATGATTCCCTTCGCGGTCGTCGCCTTTCTGAGCGACGAAGGCAAGTTCATGGGGCAGACCACGCCCTGGGAAGGCGTCAAGGTTTTCTTCCTTCTGAGCTTTGCAGGCATACTTGCCGACTCGTATCGCCACTTGCGGCGGACGCGCTGGGGGTTGCCGCCGGCGCGCTACCTGCTGCCTTTTCTGTTGATCGCGGCGATGCCGGTCGTGCCTTTCTTCGCGCTGTCAGACTTCGGGCAGATGCTAGTCTTCTTCGGAGTTTACCTGATGCTCTATGTCGTCGCGGTGCGCAAGAGCCTGCAACTCGCCTACGCCTTCGTTGTCGTCGCCAGCGTCTTTGTGCTGTTCTTCGGCGCATCGAAGATTGCTTCCGGCGCGGGGATACCGGGACGCGTCTACTTCCGTTTCTATCAGTGGGTGCATACCTGGGAGCCGCCTGCACCCGAAACCTGGTGGTGGAAGCGCGATTATGAGCGCTACTTGAAGGCCAAAAATCTGCCCAACCCGAGCGACCCGCAAGAGATCGCGCAACGCAATCAAGAGGCGTGGAATGACAAAGTGCTTCAACAATCTCAGGGGCTGTTCGGCATTAACGAAGGCCAGGTGAGCGGTGAAGGGCTCGGACTGGGTTACCCGGAAACGGTGCCCATCTCGGACTCGGATTTCATCTACGCGGCGCTGGGCGAAGAGACGGGATTATTAGGAGGGCTGGCCATCTTGCTTGCGCTAGCCGTATTCGTCATCGCGGGTACGGCCATCAGCATCGGCGCAGGCGATATGTACACCAAGTTGCTGGCCGCTGGCTTCACCGCTTTCATCGGCTTTCAGGCCATCGTCAACGTCGGCGGGGTGCTGCGCTTCCTGCCGATGACCGGGATCACACTGCCGTTTGTCAGCCATGGCGGCTGGTCGCTCATCACCTCATTCGCCATGCTTGGCATCCTGCTGGCGCTCTCGCACCGCAACGCCGTGGCGCGCCCGGTGACAGAGCATCAGCCGCAGTTTGTTCCAGTCCGATAGCTTATTTGCGACAGGCTAACGCATCAATGCGCATTCTTGTCTCATTTCGTAAGCTTGATGAATAGCCTGAAGTTTGCCGGACTGACCGTCGATTTGATGTTATTTCAATACTTAGGTGGTAATTCCGAGCCGACTCCAACAACGGCACGTCGGTTGCTCAAGTAAAAGACAGCATTAAGAGCATCACCCACCCATTGATGCTCGACAGATACAACCTGAGGGGCCAAGAGGCATCGGATATTTCCGATGCCTTTTTCTTTTGTCTAAAAACTCCCCGAGGCGAATTCCAACGCTGTCGCCTATTGCCCAGGGCGTCCATTTTCGCTTTTCAGTCGGGAGAAGCCGAGGTGGCCGATTCAGTGTAAGGGGCGCAGTTTGGATGGATGCAGGCTCTTGGTTTTCATCTGAATCTTCTCGTCATGCGGCATCAGCAACAATCGCCGGGCGTCGAAGGTCGTCACCCCTGCCGGCACATAAACCAGACGATACCAGTTTTTGCGCAGGTCGTCGGCAATGCTCTTGGCCGCATCTTCGGCTTTGTCGAAAGGAAAGACTGAACCGCCAGTCGCCGCGGTCATCTGTTCCAAAGCCGCTGGCGGTTTCGGCTTATCGCGCATCAACGCGCCGTGCGTCCGGTCGCTAACCTGCAAAGCATAAAGGACAATGTTTTCGTCCTGTAAGGCGCGCAGGGCGTCGGCAAACTTCGTCTTGCTTTCACTGTCATAGCCATCGCTGACAAGTATGATGGCCCGCTTCTCTAGCCCAGACTTTGCCGCTGCCGCCAGCGAGTCCGACACCGCAATCAACGCGTCATAAAGGTTCGGCACACCCTTGCGGATGATCTTCGCCGATGCGGCCTGCAACGCTTTGAGGTCGGGGGTCAGGTCTTCGACAATCTCAGCCGCCTCGTTATAACCGACGATCATCATTTGATCGTCCGCAAAAAGCTCATCTACAACTGCCTCGGCAGCCTTCTGCAAGGCCGGCAGTTCCGCCCGCAACGAGGCGCTGCTGTCGATCATCAGGACGATGCGCGAACCGCTGTCGAGCTTCGCAAAGCTCTCGATCTCCTGCGGATTGCCGCCATCATAAAGGTCAAAGTCTTCACGTGTCACATTGCGCCCTTCGGGCGCGTGGACGATCACGTTTAGAGTCACCGTCCGTCGCGAGGCAACGTTGCCTTTGCCGGACTGCGCCTCGACAATGATCGCAGTCGGGGCCAGAACCAGAGCGATTAATGGTGCGAGGAATGTGTAACGGATCGCGCGCATTGTGAGACTCCCTGCCGAGCGAAAGGTCAAAAAACATTGCGGCGTCGAGGTCACCGGCAGCTTTCGCTCCCTGTGATTATTCCAGAAGCCCTGCGCGCCACGCAACAATAATGACAGGCGAGGAATTGACCTTACTCGTCATTCGTCAAATCGGTTGGATCGGTGGTGACCAGTCGAGGCACGGCTCGCATAATCAGCTCACCGAGCTGACGACCGGCGCGCCCGCCGACTTCCATAACCTCTTCGTGATTGATCGCTTGTTTGGTCATCCCGGCGGCAGCGTTGGTGATGCAGGAAATGGCGAGCAGGTTGATCTGGCAGTGGCGAGCGACAATCGCTTCGGGGACTGTAGACATGCCGAGCGCGTCACCGCCGAATTTCGTAAATAGTCTGACTTCAGCAGCGGTTTCATACGATGGGCCGCGCAGTCCCAGATAGACACCTTCCGCAAGGGTGATCCCCATCTCGCGCGCCACTTCGTGAGCGATCTGGATATACTCCGGCGTATACACACTCGTCATATCAGGGAAGCGCGGGCCAAAGCGCGCATCATTCTCGCCACGCAATGGATTGTCGCCCATCATATTAATATGATCGGTGATGACCATCAGGGACCCTGGCCCAAGGTGCGGCGCGGTGCCGCCCGCCGCGTTCGTCAGCACCAGTGTCTTGATGCCCATTACGGCGAAGACGCGCACCGGAAAGGTCACTTCTTCCATGCCGTAGCCTTCATAAAAATGAAAGCGACCACGCATGGCAATCACATCAACGCCGCCGAGCGAGCCGGCGATCAATTTTCCGGCATGGCCCTCGACCGTTGAGCGCATGAAGAATGGAATCTCATCATAAGGAATTTCGATGGCGGCTTCGATGGCGTCGGCGACACCGCCGAGGCCAGACCCAAGGACAATGGCAGCGCGCGGCGCGCGCGTCAGTATTTTTGCGCTGATGTATCGCGCCGCCTCAGTCGCTCTGTCGTAAAGTGGTATGGACATCACTCTGCGCCAAGAAGCAACGGGCAAGGGAGAAGCGAAGGTTAGCTATTCACTCCTTATCTTCCCTGCCCGCAGCTCCCTTTCCTTTCTAGCGGGTTTCTTTCACATAAGGCTCGCCGATAGCGCGCGGCGGGATAGCGCGCCCGATGAACCCGGCAAGCACCACCAGCGTCAGCACGTACGGGATGATCTGAATGAACTGGACGGGGATATTGACGACACCCTGCATGCGAATCGCGACGGCATCAGCGAGCCCGAATAACAGGCAGGCCAGGAACGCGCCCACCGGGTGCCATTTGCCGAAGATCAGCGCCGCCAGCGCAATGAAGCCCCGCCCGGCAGTCATATTGCGTGTGAACAGCGAGTTCTGCCCGATGGACAGGTAAGCGCCGCCCAGCCCCGCAAGCACGCCACTCAGCAGTACGCCCGCATAGCGCATCCCCGCAACGCTGACGCCCGCGGTGTCGGCGGCCTCAGGGTTCTCGCCGACCGCGCGCAAACGCAAACCGAAGCGCGTCCGAAACAACACGTAATAAGTGATGGGCACCGCCAGCAGGGCGATATAAACGATGGGTTTGTGGCCTGACAACAACTGGCTTAAGACGGGGATACGGTCAATGCCGGGAATGTTCCAATCCGGCAGCGTCTGCTCGCGGGGCAATTGCGGCGTCGAGCCTGTAGATTCAAACAAGGCGCCAGAGACCAGCGCCGGCACACCGATGAAAAGTATGTTGATGGCGGTGCCGACAACCACCTGATTTGCACGGAACTGAATCGAAGCGACTGCATGGATGCCGGCCACCAGTAAACCAGCAATCATCGCCGTCAGCATCCCGATCCAGGGGTTGTGCGTGAAGACTGTGACCGCCGCGGCCGTGAATGCGCCCGCCAGCATGATGCCTTCGAGCGCGATGTTGATGACGCCGCTGCGCTCAGAATATAAGCCGCCGAGCGCCGCCAGTATCAGCGGCGTCGCCAGCCGGATCATTGATGCCAGCAATGAAAGATTGATGATGTTTCGCATAAGCTCTCAGGAGTCAGGAGTCAGGAGTCGGAAGTCAGAATAAGAGGGGAGGCGCGACGAGTACACTCACTGCCGCCGACTTCCTCTTTCATTCTGACTCCTGACTCCTGACTTCTTCCGGTCACACCTTCCCCCGCATCAGCCGCCGGGCGCCGCCACGGAAGACCGCTTCGCAGGCGACAAAGAGAATGATGATCGCTTGCAGGATCACCACCCAGTCTTTCGATATCTTATCAGTGAAGATGTCGATGAACAGCTTGGAGCGGTCGAGCGCGCCAAACAGCAATGCCGCAAAAAAAACCCCGACCGGATGGTTGCGCCCGAGCAGCGCCACGGCGATGCCCGTGAAGCCTAAGCCGGCGGAGAAGCCGTCGTAATAACGATAGCGGTATCCGAGCACTTCGTTGATGCCGACCATGCCGGCGAGCATACCCGATAGCGCCATCGCCAGAATCGTGTTTCGCGCAACCGAGATGCCGCCGTATTCCGCCGCCGAAGGGTTGATGCCCACGGCCCGCAGCTCGTAACCCCATTTGGTCTTCCAGAGAAAGACGTAGACCAGCACACACGCCAGGATCGCCAGGAAGAACGCGAGGTTCAGAGGCAAGCGCTCAGGGAAGTTGATGCCCAGCGGCGCGAGCAGCGCGTGCATTCGCGGAATGTGCGGCCCGACGAGCGCGCCGTCTTTGATCTCGGCAATCGGCAGAGTCTCTAAGATCGGGTCGCCCTGCCGGCGGTAATGGTACTGCGTCAGGTAGCTGACAATCGCCACCGCGATGAAGTTCATCATGATGGTGGTGATGACTTCGTGAGCCCCGAAGCGCGCTTTGAGCAGGCCGGGGATGCCGCCCCAGATGCCGCCTACGGCGATGGCCGCAAGCGCCGCCAGCATCACGACGATCCAGGCCGGCCAGGTCGGCAGCATCAAGCCAACCCATGCGGTAGCGAAGGCCGCCGCCGTCAGTTGGCCTTCGGCGCCAATGTTGAGCAGCCCGCACTTGAAGGCAACCGCCACCGCCAGCCCTGTGAAGATAAGCGGCGTTGCGTTGAATAAGGTATAAGCGATGCCGTCTGTCGAGCCGAAAACGCTCGAAAAGAACAACTCATAAACCAGCAGCGGGCTATCGCCGACCAGCCAGACGATAATGCCGCCGACCAAAAACGCCGCGACGACGGCGATGAGCGGGAAGAGCAGTTCTTGAAAGAGTTTCTTCATGGTTTGTATTGACGCGGAGACGCGGCGACACGGCGACGCGGAGAGGAACAGAATTATTCTGGTTGCGTTCTTTCCCCGTGTTCCCGCGTCCCCGCGTCTCCGCGTCGCATCTGGCCGCCGGTCATCATCATGCCGATCTCTTCCTCGCCGACCGTCTTCGGATCAACCTCGCCGACAATGCGGCCCTCGTAGACGACGATGACTCGGTCGCTCAGGCTCAGGACTTCCTCAAGCTCGGCTGAGACCAGCAGCACGGCGCAGCCCGCATCGCGCAATTCAATGAGCTTGCGGTGAATGAACTCCGTCGCGCCGATGTCAACGCCACGCGTCGGCTGCGAGACCAGCAGCAGCTTCGGCTTGATGTCGAACTCGCGCGCGACGATGAGCTTCTGCTGATTGCCGCCCGACAACGCGCCCGCGGGCAGCGCGATGTTCGGCGGGCGCACGTCGAATTCTTTCACCATGCGGGCGGCGCGGTCATTGATGACTTTTTGGTTTAACAACACAGCACCAGAAATCGGCGCGTCGGCGTGAACCCCCAGAATCGAATTGCTTGCCAGATCGAACGACAACAGCAAGCCGCGCCGGTGGCGGTCTTCAGGGATATGAGCGATGCCGTGCCGCTTGCGCTCGCGCGGGTCGAGCGCGTTGATCTGTTGACCATCGAACAGCACCTGACCGCTGGTTGACGCACGAAGACCGGCGAGTATCTCAATCAGCTCCGTCTGGCCGTTGCCTTCGACACCGGCAATGCCGAGCGTTTCTCCGGCGCGCACCTCAAACGACAGGGCTCCGAGCGCCGTGCCGCCGTCAGCATTTCTCAATGTGAGGTTCTTTACACTGAGCACGACATCGCGCGGGCGGGCTTCGTCCTTCTTGACGCGCAGCAGCACTTCGCGTCCAACCATCAGGCGCGCCAACCCTTCGGCGCTGGCTTCCGCAGTCGGCAGATTGCCGACAACTTCACCGTCGCGCATCACCGTGATGTTGTCTGAAAGCGCCAGCACTTCCTGAAGCTTGTGGGTGATGATGATGATCGTCTTGCCCTGCTCGCGCAGGCCGCGCAGGATGGCGAACATCTCGCCGACCTCTTGCGGCGTCAGCACCGCCGTCGGCTCGTCAAGGATCAGGATGCGCGCGCCGCGGTAAAGGGTCTTAAGGATTTCGACGCGCTGCTGCTGGCCAACCGACAGCGAGCCGACGCGCGCGTCGGGATCAATGCGCAGGCCATACTGCTCTGAGATTTCGCGGACACGCTGCCGGGCGCGCTTATAATCAATCGCCACACCGGCGGTCGGCTCGGCCCCAAGAATGATGTTTTCAGTGACGCTCAAGGGCTCGACGAGCATGAAGTGCTGGTGCACCATGCCGAGTCCGAGGGCGATGGCATCCGACGGTGTGCGAATGGCGCGCGGCTGGCCGTCAATGAGGGTTTCGCCTTCGTCGGGATTATAGAAGCCATACAGAATATTCATCGCCGTAGACTTGCCGGCGCCGTTCTCGCCGATGATGGCGTGAATCGAGCCGTCGCGCACGGCGATGTTGAGATTGCGATTGGCGACGACCTCACCAAACCGTTTGGTGATGCCGCGCATCTCGACGGCGTACTTGATGGCTTCGCTCATAGCTTGTCGGGTACTGAAAGCGCCGCCGCCGAAGGCCGCGGGCGGAAGCGAAACGAGGCGGCGAAATGATAACCAATTCGCGCCGCGTTGCAAAGCCAAGGCATCGACAGAGGGTGAAAAAATCATCCCGCAGGCTTTCGCGCCCGCGCGTCCGTGCCGGCGACCGAGCGCATCTACTGCGGCCTGGCCTTCTCGCGAATCGCTTTCGCGCGGTCTTCCAGCCTCGCCGCCTCTTCTTCTCGATTCATCTTTCGCAGGACAAAGGCGTAGTTCTGTAAAACCACCGCGACGCTCCAATGGTCCCTACCGAACACCCTTTCACGTGCGGCGAGGGCACGCCGCAGGAGGGGCTCGGCCTCGCCGTACCGCTCTTGCCGGGCGTAGAGCATGCCGAGATTGTCAAGCGTATTGGCGGTGAGCGGGTGGTCATCGCCCAGCGTCTTTTCATAAATGGCGAGCGCGCGCTTGAATAGTGGCTCGGCCTCGGCGTGGCGCTCCTGCTCCTCATAGAACACCGCTAGGTTGTTCAGGAGGGTAGCGACGTTGGGATGGTCTTTGCCGAGTTCCTTCTCTTTGATCGCCAGCGCGCGTTTGTAGAGCGGCTCGGCCTCGCTGTAGCGCTTCAGCCCTTTGTAGACCAGTGCGAGGCTGGCCAGCGGGGCAGCCGTGTGGGGATCGTCCTTGCCATCGGCCTTCTCGGCGATGGCGACGGCGCGCCGACCGAGTGGCTCGGCCTCGGCATAACGCTTCTGGTCGTAATAGAGCAGCACGAAGCTGTTAAGGATGTCGGCGATCAGCGAGTTGTCCTGGCCGATGTTCTTCTCGGCGATGGCGATGGCGCGCTTGAATAGTGGCTCAGCTTCGTCGAAGCGCCTTTGCAGTCGGTACAGCGAGGCGAGACCTCTGAGATGGCCGACGAGACGGAAATGGTCTTGGCCAAGCGTCTTCTCTACGATGTCGATGGCGCGCTTATAAAGCGGCTCGACGTTCCCATAACGCCCCTGCGCTTTAAAAAGCTCGGCCAGGGAGTTGAGATTGGTGGCGACGGCAGGGTGGTCTTTGCCCTTAACCTTCTCGGTAATGTCGAGGGCGCGTTTGAACAGCGGCTCGGCCTCTTCATACCGGTTCTGCGCCGTGTAGATCAGGGCGAGAGTGCCGAGACTGGTGGCGGTGTCGGGATACTGCTCGCCGAGTGCCTTCTCCCGAATCTCAAGCGCCCGCCGGCAAAGCGGCTCGGCCTCGCCATAGCGTTGTTGCGTGAAATAGAGCATGGCCAGGTTATCGAGCAGAGTCGCCGTGGCGGGCTGGCTTTTGCCCAGTGCCTTTTCAGTGACGTCGAGCGCGTGTCGGTAAAGCGGCTCGGCCTCGCCATAGCGCCCCTGCGCTTCATAGAGCGACGCCAGGTCGTTCAGACTGACGGCGAGGTCGGGGTGATCCTTGCCGAGCGCCTTCTCGCGGATGTCGAGGGCGCGTTTGAACAGCGGCTCGGCCTCGCCGTAGCGGTCCTGAGCCAAGTAGAGCCGTGCAAGGGTGTTAAGGCTGGCGGTCGTCGCAGCGTGGTCTTTGCCCAGCACCTCCTCCTCGATCGCGAGGGCGCGCTTGCAGAGCGGCTCGGCTTCGGCGTAGCGCCCCTGGTCTGTGTAGATGTTGGCAAGGTTGCTCATGCAGATCGCCGTGTCGGGATGATGGTCGCCGAGCGCCTTCTCGTAGATGTCGAGGGCGCGCTTGCACAGCCGCTCGGCTTCGTCATAGCGCCCCTGCGCCTGATAGAGCGCCGCCAGGTTATCATAGCTGGTCGCCGTCGATGGGTGCGTTTTGCCCAGGACTTTCTCCGTTGCGACGACCGCGCGCTGGTAGAGCTGCTCGGCCTCGGTGTCGCGCCCCTGGTCTTTGTAGATGCCGGCCAGATTGTTCAGGCAGGTCGCCGTATCGGGATGGTCTTCGCCTAGCTTCTGCTCGTAAATATCAAGGGCGCGCTTGCACATCTGCTCGGCTTCGCCATAGCGCCCCTGCACCTTGTAGAGCGTCGCCAGATTATCATAGCTGGTCGCCGTCAATGGGTGCGTTTTGCCCAGCTCCTTCTCATTGATTTCCATGGCGCGCTTGAAAAGCAATTCGGCGTCGGCGTAACGCCCCCGCGCCTTGTATAGGCCGGCCAGTAGGCCGAGGTCGGCAGCGATGTACAGATGCTTTCCACCGAATGCCCGCTCGACCGCGTCGATGGCCTGCTGCACCAGCAGCTCGGCTTCGCCATAACGCCCCTGGTTTTTATAGAGCGCGGCAAGATTGTTGCGCATGGTGGCGGTGTCGGGGTGATCTTTTCCCTTCGCCTTTTCAGTCATGGCCAAGGCGCGTTGTAGCAAAGGCTCGGCCTCGCCGTAGCGGCCCGCCTGAGTCAGGCTCCTCCCCAGCCAGCCCAACACTTCTACATCGTCCGGCTTTAATGAGGCGGTCTCTTGAAACTCGGCGACCGCTTCGGCGTACTTGCCCTGCTGATAAAGCGCCTGCCCGAGGAAGAAGTCGCCATCCGCCCACTCGGCAATGGCTTTCTGCGCCGCTTCCTTCCGCATCTGCTTCGACTGCCGCAGCAGCGCCTCAGCCTCTGGGAACCGCTGCTCATAGAGTGCGGCGACGCCGCGGTCATGCGGGTCTGTGGCCCTTCTGCCCCAGGCGCGGATGGCCCGATCGACCTGCACGGGCGTTAACCCGACCGCCTCGGCCTGCTGATTCAGTACCAGCTTGCGCTCCTCATCCGTAATCACCCCTCTGTCCGAGGACGGCACCCGCTCGACACACCGTTTCGCCAACGACTGCAAGACCACGCCGGTTTGCAGAACCGTTTTGTCACCTTTGCGCACGACGACCACTGAGGTCACGTTCGCGGGTCGGTTGGTGAACGAAGGGATGTTGACCCGATCATCCCACGGGCTGATCAATACCCATTCGACGCCACGCCCGCGCCTGACAATGCTCAGCGTCACCCAGTCATTGGAGTGGATTTGCAGCGGCAGTTTGAGCCGCACTTTACCGCGATAATCGCTCGGCGACGTAGCGCACTGCTCGCGGCAAGTGACGGCGAGATTTCTGACCGGCGAGCCGGTCGGGCTTTTCACATACAGCTCGAGGTAGCCCTCTTCCATCGTCGCCGGCGATGGCCGGACGCCGGCGACGAGCAGCAATGAAACGATCACCGCGTTCCACATGGGTTGACCTCCTGCAAAGGGTGTCGAGTGCTTCTCCCGCCCGTGTTTGCCGGCATGCTTGCTGCCTAGTTCGTCCGCTGCTGCTGCGCCTTCTCGCGAATCGCTTTGGCGCGGCTCTCCACCTTCGCCGCCTCTTCTTCCCGACCGGTCTTTCGTAGTAGCTTGGCATAATTTTCTAAAGTCGTTGCCACATTCGGATGTTCACTACCAAGCGATCTCTCGAAGATGTCGAGGGCGCGTTTGTAGAGCGGCTCGGCCTCGCTGTAGCGCCCCTGCAATCTATATAGTTCGGCAAGCTTGTAAAGATCGATGGCGGTGTCGGGATGGTCTTTGCCCAACACCTTTTCATTGATAGCGAGGGCGCGCTTGTAAAGCGGCTCGGCTTCGCTGTAGCGACCTTGCTCATAATAGAGCGCGGCGAGAAAGTTGAGACTTAGGGCGGTGTCGGGATGCTCTTTGCCCAACCTCTTTTCATCGATGTCGAGGGCATACTTCAATAGCGGCTCAGCTTCGCCATAGCGGCCCTGCGCTACATATAAATCGCCGAGGTTACGTAACCCAGTGGCAGTCGAGGGATGCTCCTTGCCGCGTGTCTTCTCACGGATGTCGAGCGAGCGCTTGAATAGCGGCTCCGCGTCATTATAGCGGGACTGGTCTCTATAAAGCAGAGCGAGATTGTTGAGAGTGACAGCGGTAAGGAAATCATCCTTGCCGCCCGTCTTCTCGAGGATATCGAGAGCGCGCACGAAAAGCGGCTCAGCCTCATTGAAACGCCTTTGCATCCTATAGAATTCAGCCAAGTTGTTGAGAGCAATGGCGGTGCGGGGGTCCTCCTTGCCGAACACCTTCTCACTGATGTCGAGAGTGCGCTGGTAGACCGGTCCGGCCTCACCGTAGCGCCCCGCGTCAAGCAAACTGTTTCCGAGCCAGCGTAGAACGACTGGCTCATCTCGCTTGAGCACGGAAACTTCTTGAAACTTGTCAACCGCTTCGCTGTACTTGCCCTGTTCATAAAGGGCTTGGCCGAGAAAGAACGCAGTATCTTGAAAAGCCGTTTTCCGCGACTGATAGGATTGTGTTAGTAGCTGCTCGGCTTTCGGGAGGTTCTTTTCATAGAGCGCGGCCAGCCCTTGCTGATACGGGTCTGTGGCCTTCTTCCCCCATTCGCGGATGGCTTGATCGACTTCTTCAGGCTTCAACCCGACCGCTTCGGCTTGCTGCTTCAATACCAGCTTGCGATCTTCGTCAGAGATTTGCCGATCTGCCTTCGGCGTCATTTCCTTCAGCACACGCGCCGCTATCGCTTCCAGGGCCTTGCCATTGCTCAGAAGCACCCGGTCGCCATGCCGCGCCACGACGACGGTAAGGCTGCGCTTGGCAATCGGCCACTTGCCATCCCACGGACTGATCAACACCCAGGCAATGCCCGTGCTGCGCTTGACCACCTGTAACTCGGCGATCCCGGCTTGCAGATTCTCCGGCATCAGCTTCAACACCGCCGTGCCATTGGGGTCGCTGGTCGTCGCCGGACAGCCTTCTTTGCACTTGAGCGTCACCCCTGGACGCGTCTGTTCCTTGATGTCAACGACATTGATAGTCAGAACCTCCTGTTGAGCGAGCGTCGCCTGTGCGCCAAAGGTCATGATGAAAAGAAAACTCAAGAGACAAACGAGGCGCATCATACTCACCTCTCCAATGTCAGGATCGCCGGAGTATCGCCTGCCGGATGCCACTGGCTCACCCCTCTGTAGCCTGCCTTTTCTGCATGGATTGATACCTGCTGATCGACGGCGGCATGGGAGGGCAAGTCAAAGTTCCCACCTTCTTTGGTGACCACGGCTTCGGCTTCATGGCCGACGACGAAGACGCGCGCTCCCACGATTCCCCGGTTGCTTCGATCCACCACCTGCCCGCGCACCCGCGCCGAATCGTCGTGCCGCAAGCTGATCGTCACCGCCGGGTTGAAATCGTTATCGAGACGAGCTTCCTGCTTGCCGGTGAGGAAGGCGTTCTCTCTCGTCGCGTAGAAGATCACCCGGCTGTCCTGCGGCTTGCTGGCCGCCGGTATGTCGAATTGCCAGCCGCCGGCCACCTTCTTCGGCTCGCCGCCGAACGACGACCAGACTTTGGCATCTTCGACCGGCGTCTGTTCGGGGCTGAGTACCGTGACGCGCACGCGGTAAACATCCCCGCGCCGATCAACCTCTCCGGGTTTAATCAGCGTCGCCGCCACGCCCATCAACACCAGCGCCAGAATGACAACCCAGAATGCGTTGGGGATCTTCCGCCGCTTCGAGCGCAAATAGGCGACGGTGACAACCAGCACGACCGCCATCGCAAAGGCAGTCAGACTAATGACCGTCTTAACATCTGCGATGGCATCCCATACTCCTTTGAGCAATGCCGGCATAACGAGACTCCTTGCAGGGTTCGATCCACCCGCTGGGCGATGCGCTCACGGCCTCTGATCCATCCCCCCAACGCAATCTGCCGAGGTCGGCGCAATATTGGTGTGCGAATTCTACTACAGGATAATGAAAACTCAAGGGCGTGGCGATATGGGTCATCGGAACGGCGCGCCGTAAAGCCGACGCGGGAAGCGCCGACGACAAAAAAGCCTGAGCCAGGTGGCTCAGGCAATAAGCGATCTGTCTTACAGTTAAATCTCG
Organism: Blastocatellia bacterium; assembly: GCA_035275065.1. Lineage (NCBI taxonomy): Bacteria > Pseudomonadati > Acidobacteriota > Blastocatellia > Blastocatellia bacterium. The sequence continues at coordinate 596 of DATENM010000027.1, read as the reverse complement.
CGACGGCGCGTTACTCGTTATTGCGCCCGGTGCGCGAACGGCGCGCGTCTTCGGCCATCATGCGCGCCTTGGGGATTTCGCTAATCGCCCGCTGCACCTGGTTGTCGGTTTCGAGCAGCACTTGATAAGCGGTCTCTGTCCCGTAAGCCGCCGTCACCAGCTCATAGCGAATCCAGCGCTTCAGGAAATCGCCTTCGCGGTCGATGCGCGAAAGGTCGGCCTTCAAATCTTTGCGCTCGGTCATAAAGGTTTTGAAAGCGGCAAGCAGCTTGTCGCTGACTTGAAACTCGCTCGCTTGCAAGCGGTGGTGATGGTCGGCCGGCTTATCGATCTTGTACTCCTGGAAGCCGGGCAACTGGCCGGCGACCAGCACGCGGGCAAACTCGAAGACCGGCTCGAACCATGCGCGCTGCATCTCCAGCTCTTTCGGGCTCTGGCGAACTTTTTCGACCACATCGGGATCGATGCCGCCGCCGCCGTAAACCGTGCGCCCGGTGTCGGTCTTCTTCTCTTCGGTGTGCTGCACGGCTTCTTTGTCGCCGCGCTTCAGGTAGTAATCGTAAAACGAGCGCCCGCTGTAATCGCGCTGAATCAAG
>DATENM010000026.1 GCA_035275065.1 Blastocatellia bacterium | reverse complement strand
GCCGGCGCCGCAAGGAGATGCGTATGTGGCGCGGGAATACGAAGTGCCGGTGGGCGAGAGCGAGACGGCGCTGGCGAAGATCTGGGCCGATATGCTGAAGGTGGAGCGTGTCGGGCGCTACGATAACTTCTTCGAATTAGGTGGCCATTCGCTCTTAGCGACGCGTGTCGTGAATCGCATTCGGACGACGTTGGGGGTTGAATTCTCCGTGCGGATATTATTTGAAGCCCCGACATTGTCTGAGATGGCAAAGCGGCTCAAGAGTCCTGAAGTTGCGCGCCTACCGTTGCGTCCGATCATGCCGCAGTTTGGAATCCAACCTGAATAGACCAATGCCTTCCCTTGAAGAGGCGCTGCCCGTCAATCCTTCAGCCTTGCCGAGCCTGACTAATAAGTCGCTCTGGTGTGGGTGTGTGAACCGATGGAAGGAGAGTAAAAAATGCTGGTATTAGGTTTTCATGGCGGTCATAGAAGAGTCGATGAAGATGGCAGAGACGGCTTTTCCTCGCATGATAGCGCGGCAGTGCTGGTCAGAGATGGTGAGGTCCTGGCGGCGATTGAAGAAGAGAGATTGAATCGAATCAAGCATTCAAACTGCTTTCCCTCCCTGTCAATCCGCTATTGTCTCGACCGATATAATCTCACGCTCAATGACGTGGACTTGATCGCCAATAATGTTGAGGAGACCTGGCAGGGGTTTTATGCCAAGAGCTTGTTTCTTGAAGGCCGGGAGTCTCATATTCGACCTGATGGGCGGGGCTTCGTCGCCTCGTTATACGAGCGGGAGTTTGGCTTCGATGTAACCAAGAAACTCCGATTTTGTGGGCACCACCTTGCCCATGCCTGGAGCGCCTATGTCCCCTCTGGGTTCACCAACGCCTTGATTCTGGTTCTTGATGGGGATGGGGACAATCTTTCCGGGATGGTGCTCCAGGGTGAGGGGCCGAAACTGATCCAGTTGGATGAGTTCGGCATGGACCAATCGCTTGGCATTCTCTATCAGAAGCTCATTAACTATCTCGGCTATCACCGCTTTGACGAGTACAAAGTCATGGGCCTGGCCCCTTACGGCGATCCGAACGTTTACGCCAAGGTCTTCGAGAAATGCTATCGGTTGTTGCCGGACGGTAATTATTCGCTCGCTGGCCCTCTGACCTGGCTGGCGAACTTTGATAACGCCGGGCTAGTGGCGGCTGCCAGGCGAAAAGGCGATCCATTCACCCAAGTGCATAAAGATGTCGCCGCCGCCCTCCAGGCGATGCTTGAAAAGATTGTGCTTCACATCTTGACCCATTATCAGAAGGTGACCAAACAGACCAATCTCTGCCTGGCGGGAGGAGTCGCTCACAACTGCACCCTGAACGGCAAGATCCTATACTCAGGGTTGTTTAAGCATGTTTTTGTCCAACCGGCGGCGCATGACGCCGGGGGCGCGCTCGGCGCAGCTTATAGCGTGCTCAGCGAGCACCTGCGACCGCTCCGAGTAATGAAGATGGACGCTCTCTACTTCGGAACTGACATCGGGGATGATGAATCAATTGAGAATATCCTGAAATCCTGGGGCGACTTCATTTCCTATGAGAAGGTCGATCAAATAGCGGTAAAGACCGCCCATCTTCTGGCCGCTGGTCAGGTAGTCGGATGGGCGCAGGGGAGATCGGAGTTTGGGCCTAGAGCGCTCGGCAATCGTAGCATTCTGGCCGATCCCCGCCCTGCGGAGAACAAACTATTGATAAATGAGATGGTGAAGAAACGTGAATCCTACAGGCCATTCGCGCCCTCAGTCCTTGAAGAGCGAGTGCGGGATTTCTTCGATGTGCCGGCGGAGCAGCCCGAATACCCCTTTATGATCTTTGTTGTGCGAACCCGCGAAGACCGACGGGATATTTTGCAGGCCGTCACTCACGTTGATGGAACGGCGCGCGTCCATTCCGTTTCGAGGACCACCAACCCGCTGTTTCATGAGGTCATCAGTGAGTTCGGCAAGCTGACCGGTGTGCCGGTGCTTTTGAATACCTCCTTTAATAATAACGTCGAGCCAATCGTGAATACGGCTGAGGAAGCCATCGTGGCCTACCTGACAACGGGTCTGAACTATCTGGCGATTGGCAGCTTCCTGGTTTGCAAGAAAGAGGGGGATCCATTGCCCCTGGTCTGCCAGCGACTAGCCATCCGTCTTCCTCGCTCACGAAGGCTGGTGCAAAGGCAGAGTGAAGCAGAGCGCGGGCGTGTGGAAGATGTTTTCGAGTTGGGGAGCACCGCAAGTCGTTATTTCTCTCAGCCGACAATCAGACTATCCAGGGAAATGTTCAGCATCCTTCAGAAGGCTGACGGGCGACAGACGCTTTCCGATCTGACCATTCAGGCGGGAATCTTGAGTGCTGATAGGATACAGAAATTATCTGCGGAACTCTTCGAGCTGTGGTCAAAGCGCGGGGTTATTCTCAGCCCGATTTGAAAATGTGAGTATTCGCCTGATGGATGTCGACTCGCCATGACTTGATAGCCGGCCATCGAAGCGCGGCGAGGTCCAGCATTCACCCGCCGCGCCTGTACGAACTAGAACGTGACTACCATTCGGAAAACCGCTTGAACCGACGAGGTCCAAGTGGTCGGGTCGAAGTGTGATTTAACGACTCAAGGCTTGGGATTTTGGAGGACTGATAATGGGGTTAGCTAAACGCGCGCCCGCGTCTGATGCACAACGGCGGTTGTGGTTTATCGACCGCTTAGAAGGGGTTGGTGCCGGTTACAACATTTTTCGAGCATGGCGACTGAAAGGTAAATTAGATCACGAAGCCATGAAGCGGGCGTTCGAAACGATTGTGGCGCGGCATGAGAGCTTGCGCACGCGTTTTGAGGAAGTGGACGGCGAGCCTGTGCAGGTAATTGCTCCCTTCATTTCTACAGAAATTCCGCTTGAAGATCTGAGCGCGCTGAACCCACCAGAGCAGCAGGAACGAATAAAAGAGGCAATACGGTGGGAGGCCGAGCAGCCGTTTGTTTTGGATTCCGGCCCCTTGGTGCGGACGAAGCTTCTGCGACTAGGCCCGGAAGATCACATCATGTTGCGAACCATGCATCACATTGTTTCAGACGCGTGGTCGGAATGGGTATTTAGCCGGGAGTTGAAGGCACTGTATGAGGCTTATCGAGAGGGGCTGGAAAATCCACTGAAGCCGCTTGCGGTTCAGTACAGCGATTTTGCCGTTTGGCAACGGGGTTTGGTTGAGGACGGACACTTTGAGGCAGGGCTGCGGTATTGGATGGAGCAACTGGCGGGGATACCAGACGGTCTGGAGTTGCCCACGGACCGGTCGCGCCCAACCGTGCTGAGCTTTGAGTCCGAAAGATGTGAGGTGGTGCTCGACAGGGAATTAGTCACCGCTCTAAGGCGGCTGAGTCAGACTCACAAAACAACTTTATATGTGACTTTGCTGGCGGCGCTTGGGGTGCTGCTGGCCCGCTATAGCGGTCAAGACGATATCGTGGTTGGCTCACCCATCGCTAACCGGCAGGATACCCAGTTAGAGGATTTGATCGGGTTCTTTGTGAACTCCCTGGCTATGCGAATGCGCCTAAGCCCGGAGATGACATTCCGCGAACTGCTGGCGCAAGTTCTGGAGACCGCGCTCGGAGCCTATGAACATCAGGATGTCGCCTTTGAGCAGGTTGTGGAGCGGCTTTCCCCGCAGCGGAGTTTGAACCGAACTCCTGTGTTCCAAGTCATGTTTGCGTTGCAGAATGCGCCGCAGGTCGCTCCGGAGTTGGATGGCTTAGCAGTGGATCTAATTGAGAGGGACGCGATCCCCACGCACTTTGACCTGATGATAGATGCGTTAGAGCGGGACGGGAGGATCAGGATTGATTGGTTATGCAAACGAGACCTATTTGACCGGTGGAGAATAGAGCAGATGGCGCGGCAGTACGTGTGTCTGCTGAATTCCGTGGTAGCGAATGCGAATCAGGAGATCGGGCAAATTGGAATCCTGGCTCCGGAAGACTTGCAACAGGTGGTGTATGAGTGGAACGCGACCAAGACCGACTACCCGAAAGATCAGTGCCTGCACGAGCTGTTCGAGCAGCAGGTCGAGCAGACTCCAGAGGCCGTGGCGGTCGTCTGCGGCCAGGCGCGGCTGACGTATGGCGAATTGAACCGCCGCGCCAACCAGCTCGCTCACCACCTGCGCGAGTTGGGCGTTGGCCCCGATGCCCGCGTCGCCATCTGCCTGGAGCGCAGCCCGGAGATGGTCATCGGCCTGCTGGCTATCCTCAAAGCCGGCGGCGCCTACGTGCCACTCGACGCGCAGTACCCCGCCGAGCGCCTGCGCTACATGCTCGAAGACAGCGCCCCGGCGGTGCTGCTGACACAAGGCCATCTGCGTGGGCTGGTAGAGACGGCGGCGGCTACCTGTGCGGTGATCGAATTAGCCGAGAACGCGCCATTCTGGAACGACGCTTCGGCAGGCGACATGGAGTCAACCAGCGGCGGCGTCAGGCCGGAAAACCTGGCTTACCTCATCTACACTTCGGGCTCGACGGGCAAACCCAAAGGCGTCGCCATTGAGCATCGCAATGCGAGTGCGCTGATCCATTGGGCAAACGAGGTTTTCATCGGTGAGGAACTCAATGGCGTACTGGCCTCGACTTCCATTTGCTTCGACCTTTCAGTTTTCGAGTTGTTTGTGGCCCTGAGCCGAGGAGGCAAAGTAATTCTGGTCGAAAATGCCTTGCAGTTGCTGAGCCTGCCCATGGCTAATGAGGTGAGTTTGATCAACACGGTTCCTTCGGCGATGGCGGAACTCGTGCGAGTGAGCGGTGTGCCGGCGTCGGTGTCGACCGTCAATCTGGCTGGCGAACCATTGCAGCCGCGCCTGGTCAACGATATCTACGCACAGAAAACCATCAAGCGGGTATTCGATCTTTACGGCCCTTCGGAAGACGCTACCTATTCCACGTGTGCCCTAAGACGCGTCATGGGACCGGCGACAATTGGTCGCCCGATCAGCAACACGCAAGTCTACCTGCTCGATTCACATATGCATCCGGTGCCGATGGGGGTGATCGGGCAATTATATATCGGCGGTGACGGCCTTGCGCGATGCTATCACCAGCGGCCTGAGCTAACAGCGGAGAAGTGGATTCCCAATCCATTTAGTGCGTCGCCGGGCGTGCGCCTATACAACACGGGAGACCTGGGGAGATGGCGAGCCGATGGAACGATAGAGTTTCTTGGGCGGAACGATTCTCAGGTGAAGGTTCGGGGATACCGCATCGAGTTGGGCGAGATCGAAGCGCGCTTAATTGAACACGATGAGGTCGGGGAAGCCGCGGTGATCGTGCGCGAAGATACGGCAGGGGATCGGCAGTTAGTGGCTTACTACACAGGCGCGGGAAACGGAGGGAGGACAGAAGAAGTTGCGGCGGAAGAGCTGCGGCAGCATCTGGCAGCGCGGCTGCCTGTTTACATGGTGCCCGCGGCGTACGTCAGGCTGGCGCGGCTGCCGCTGACGCCCAACGGCAAGCTCGACCGCAAGGCGCTGCCTGAGCCGGAGGGTGAGGCGTATGGAGTGCGTGGCTATGAGGAGCCGCAAGGGGAGATCGAACAGCGGCTGGCGGCGATCTGGGGCGAGGTGCTGAAGGTGGAGCGGGTGGGCCGCCACGACAACTTCTTCGAGATGGGCGGGCATTCGCTGCTGGTGGTGCGGGTGATCGCGCGGCTGCGGCAGGCGCTGAATATCGAGGTAGCAATTCGCGATCTGTTTGAGCATCCCGTGCTGGTCGATCTAGCCACTGCAATAGAGGTTGCCACACAGACCACGTTACCGGCCATCACGCCAGCTCAGCGCGTCGAGCATCTGCCCTTATCGTTCGCGCAGCAGCGGCTGTGGTTCCTGGCGCAGATGGGCGTCAGCCATGCCTATCACATCTTCTACGGCTGGCGGCTGAAGGGAGAGCTCGACCGCCGCGCGCTGCGGCGGGCGCTGGACCGCATGGTCGCCCGCCACGAGGCGTTGCGCACCACCTTTGTGACCATTGATGGCGAGCCGGCGCAGCAGATCACCCCGGCACAACAGAGCCGCTTCGATCTACAGGAGCACGACCTGCGCGACCGCCTAGACACCGAGCCGCAGATGGAGCGGTTGATCCGGGAGGAGGCGATCAGGCGGTTCGACCTGGAGCAGGGGCCGCTGATCCGCGGGCTGCTGATCGGCCTGGGTGAGAGCGAACATGGGCTGCTGATCACCATGCATCACATCGTCAGCGACGGCTGGTCGATGGGGGTATTTATCAAGGAGCTCCGAGCCTTGTATGGGGCATTCGCAGAGGGCCAAGAAGATCCATTGCCGGCGCTTGAGGTGCAGTACGCCGACTACGCGGTGTGGCAGCGGCAGTGGCTGCAAGGCGAGGTGCTCAGCAAGCAGGCGGAGTATTGGGAGAGGGAGTTGGCGGGAGCGCCTGGGCTGCTGGAGTTGCCGACCGATCACGTGCGACCCGCCGAGCAAGAGTACGAGGGCGGACGCGTGCCGGTGGCGCTGAGCGCGGAACTGAGCCGCGGGCTGAAGCAGATGAGTCAGCAGCAGGGGACGACCTTGTTCATGACACTGCTGGCCGGCTGGGGAGCGCTGCTGTCGAGGCTGTCCGGGCAGCAGGATGTGGTGATCGGCACGTCGGTGGCGAACCGCGGGCGAGTGGAGATCGAAGGGCTGATCGGGTTGTTCATCAATACGCTGGCGCTGCGGCTGGACATGTCGGGAACGCCGAGCGTCGAGGAGGTGCTGAGACGAGTCAAGCAGCAGACGCTGTCAGCGCAGCAGCATCAGGAGTTGCCGTTCGAGCAGGTGGTGGAGGTGGTGCGGCCTGAGCGTAGCCTTGCCCACAGTCCCCTGTTCCAGGTGCTCTTTGATTGGCAACAGAATGTCGGCGGAGGGAGGCTGTCGCTACCGGGCATTGAGCTGGAGCCGCTGAGGTCAGAGGCACCCGTGGT